>CANNEJ010000037.1 GCA_947503585.1 Anaerolineales bacterium
GCGTGGACGTGCTCAACCTGTCTGATGGGGCGTTGCTGCTCACCAGCCCCGATCAATCCGTTGCTGTGCGGACATGGCTGGCGCGGCATGTATTTTTTCAAGATGATGTGCAGCTGCGCGATACAACTGCGGAGATGGACCATATTCTGCTGCTGGGCGCCGGTGCTGACAAGGTTGGCGAGGTGCTGTTTGCCGGTGCCGGTTTGCCGGGTTTACAGCAAGTGATTCGGGTAGGCGAGGTAATTGTGGCGCGCATGGCCGCCTGTGGCAGTTGTGGTTTCGAAATCATCGGGCCGGTGTCTGCGGTCAGCGCAGTGCGCGCACAGGCAATTGCCGCTGGTGCGTTGTCTGCCCCACCTTCGCTGCTACATCTCTTGCGTGTGGAGGCGGGGGCCGCAGGCGCCGGTGCGGAAATCAGTTCGGCTTATATTCCGCTTGAGGTTGGCTTGTGGCCCGCTGTCAGTTTCAGCAAGGGCTGTTACATAGGGCAGGAAATAATTGCGCGCATGGAAAGCCGTGGCCGGCTTGCGAAGACGCTCGTCGGGCTTCAGTCCAACTTGGAGCTTATGCCGGGCGCGGAGCTGGTAGCGCCAGACGCAACACGTGGCATTGTGACCAGTAGCGCACATTCGGCGCGGTTTGGCTGGATTGCACTGGCGTTGCTCAAGCCCGCGTCCGCCACCCCCGGTACGCAGGTCATCGCGGAGCAGGGTGCCGAGCGGATTCCCGCACAGGTGGTGCCGATTCCGTTTGGCAGGTAACTTGCACCTATGAGCCCGCATGCATATTCTTACGCGCCTGCTGGCTGTGCCATTGGTGCACGCAACCGCGCTGTTGCTGGCCCTCTGCGTGCTTGCACGCGGGGCAGAAGCCAGCATGCTGCAGGCATCCACCCTAAAGGCCCTGCTGGTGGAACAGCACTTTCACACCCAAATAGCGCCACAATGGCTGGCAGACGCCTTGCTGGCCGCACCCGAGCCGGCTGTGCCGGCCGCCACTACGCCAACCCGCAGCTGGCAACAGTGCGCGGCTGACCTGCTAGACGCGGGCATAGCGGCCGCGGCCAGTGGCAGCATCTGGCCGAAGGCAGCAGTTTGGCAAGGTGGCATCACCTGCATCCTGCCGGCCGAAGCTGGCACCGCGGTGCGGACCCAGTCCGCAGTCCAATTCCAAGTTTTATTCCGCCATCTTTCAACAGCCGACCGCATCGCGGTTGCCACGGAACTGCTGCCGCCGGCGCGCGTTCAGCCACAAGTGGAGGGCATGGTGGATGCGCTCTTTTTCTGGCTGCAAGGGCAGGCGCGCGCGCCGTATCTTGTGCTGGATCTGCGCCTGCTGAAGGCGGATCTTGCGGGTACCGGTGGCACTGCGATGGTGCGCAAACTGGTGGATGGCTTTCCGGCATGTACGCCGGCGGCTGCCGATTTGCTTTTGCACGAAGCGCTTTCGGGACACTTGCCGGCGCAACTGTGCCGCTTCCCGGCAGCACTGCCGGCTGGCAATGCAATGGTGGCTGCAGTTCTGCAAGCGCAGTTGCAAGCAACGGTAGGCAAAGCGCTGCCCGACCAACTGAACCTCGTAACGGGTGAGGATGAAAATGCGCCCGGTGAAACTTCCGGGTTGTTGGGAATTAGAGTGGAACAACTGGAGCGTGCCAAGTGGTGGATAGATCGCGTGCACTGGATTGCGCAGCATGGCGCCTGGCTGGTGGGCGGCGGGCTGCTGCTGATAGCAGTGCTGGCGGCCGGCACGCTGGCGCAATTGAGTACGTGGTGGGGCCGCACACTATTGCAGGCCGGCACGCTGGCAAGCGTCCCGGCTGTGATTGCGTATTTTCTGGCGCATAGTTTGCCAATGGCTGCCAGCCTGACACAGTTGGGCAGCTCGCCAAAAATTTTGGCGCTGCGTTTGTTGCTGGGTGCGGCGCCTGGGTTGGCGCTCGAGACTTTGCCAGCCGCGGTGGCGTTGCTGGCAATCGGGGCGGCACTGTGGGTGGCAGGCGGCCTGTCGCGGCGGCTGCTGATGCTAACAGCTTGACGCAAGCAGGTGTCAACGCTGCGCGCAAGTCAGCGGAGCACTTTTGCCGCACGCAGAAGTTGTGTGATCACTGTGATTTCCTTTGCCGGGTCGTCCGGCTGGCATTGAACATTTAAGATTTTGGAGGCTTGGATATGGACCCTAAATTATTTCAGGAATTGAGTGCTTCGGTAAGTGCTGCGCTGAGTACTGTAGCGACTGGCCTGGCCACTGCCGCAATTCCCATTGTGGTCGCGTATATTGGCTCATGGGTGCGCAATCGTGCGAACGACATGCGGCAGAGCATGAGCACGCGCCAGCTGCAGATGGCGGAAAGCGTTGGCGCAATTGCCATCAACGCGGCGGAGCAGTTGGGCCGCACCGGGCAGTTAGTGGATGGCACCAGTAAAAAGGACTACGCCGTGAGGATGGCGCAGAGTTACCTGAGCCGGCTGGGTGTGCGCATGGATGCCCGCGATGTGGCTGCCTTGATCGAAGCCGAGGTAAGCCGCACATTTGGGCGCGGTGCGCCAATGGTAGAGCTGGCGCGGGCACAGTCAGAATTGCTGCAGCGCGGGGCGAAGACGGCAGTGCTGGCCGCCGAGCAGAGCGCTGTGCGGCGCATGGCCGTGGAGCATGGCTTGGATCTCGGCGAGCAAAAGAAGAAATTTGCGATGAACATTGCGGCGCGTTTTTTGGCCGAGCACGGACTGCGCATGGATGCGCAGGTGGTGGACGCCATGATAGAGGCGCAGTTAATGCAATTCAGAATGGAGGCTGCTCAGCAGCTTGCGCACTAGCAGCAGACCGCAATCCTGAAATAAAGAGCGGGCACCGTGAGGTGCCCGCTCTTCGATTCCGTGTTACTTCAGCTGCGCCGTGTAAGCCAGGGTTGTATTACTAACGTTTATCGCCCAGCACGTGCACCATTACAATGTTTGCCGGGCGCATGTGCTCCACCGGCAAGCCCACAATGATGACCACCTGTTGCCCGAGCTGCAGCCCCACCTCGTTTAGCAGCAGGTTTTCGGCCGCCGCCACCATTTCATTCAGCGAGTGTGCCTGTGGCAAAAGGTGGGGCGTGGTGCCGTGCATAAGCGCCATGCGCCGGCGCGCGCTTTCGTTGGCTGTGCATCCGATGATGGGCACAGACGGCCGCTCCTTGGACAGCAACAGCGTGTTATTGCCCGTGCGCGTGAAGACTACGATGGCAGCGATGGGCAGTGTGTTCGCCAATTTGGCAGCGGCGCGCGCGAGCGCCACGGATGTAACTCTGGTGGGTGCCAGCTGGTCGTGGTAGTGGCCCCACTCGCCGACATGCTGCTCAGCTTCCTCAATAATCCGGCGCATCATGCGCACGGTAGCAACCGGATGGGCGCCGTTGGCGGTTTCAGCGGAAAGCATCACCGCGTCGCTGCCGTCGAAAATGGCGTTGGCCACGTCGGAGGCCTCTGCGCGGGTGGGGCGCGGATTCTCAATCATGCTCTCGAGCATTTGCGTGGCAGTGATTACAATGCGGCCGGTTGCGTTTGCGCGCTGAATGATGTGCTTTTGAATGGCCGGGACGCGGTGGGGTGCCATCTCGACGCCAAGATCGCCGCGCGCAACCATTACCCCTTCGCACACGGCCAGTAGCTCCTCCAGGTTTTCAACCGCAGCCGGCCGTTCCAATTTGGCAATGATGGGTGTCTCGGCTTTGTCCGGCGCAGTTAGTGCAATAAAGTCACGCACTGAACGCAAGTCGGCTGCAACCTGCACAAACGAGACCGCCACAAAGTCAACATCGTTTTGCAATCCGAACGCCAGGTCCTGGCGGTCTTTTTCTGTGAGCGACTCAATGTTGGTTGTTAGCCCCGGTAGATTGATGCCCTTTTGCGGGTAGAGCGGCCCGCCAGTGATCACGCGGGTTTGTACTTGGTCGGCGGTTGTGGCCAACACCTTTAACTCAAGGTTGCCGTCGTCCATGAGAATCTGATCGCCTGGATGCACCACTTGCGGCAGCTCCGTGAAAGTAGTGGACACCGTGCGAGTGTCGCCCGCAACTGTTTTGGAAGTGATGGTGAACTCGGCGCCGGCCACCAATTGCACGGGCCCACCTCCCGCGATGCCACCGATGCGAATTTTCGGGCCTTGCAGGTCTTGCAGAATGGCGATGGCCACCTTTCGTTCAGCGGCAACCGCGCGGATGCGCGCAATTAACCCGCCGTAGTACGCATGCGTATTGTGCGAAAAGTTGAGGCGCGCCACATTCATGCCGGCGTCCATTAGCTCGCCGAGCAGCTCAGCGCTGTCGCACGCCGGCCCAATTGTGCAAATGATTTTAGTTTTTACTGTGCTCATGCTGCTTGGTGCACCGGAATGTCAAAAGCGCCGCGCACAACCAGCAGTAATTGCGCAAGGCCGGCCGCTAATGTGCTGGTGTCGATAAATTCTTCCATGCGGTGCGCATTGCCGCCGCTGCACAAACCAATGCAAACCGCGGCGCACCCGGCGCTGAGGGGAATGTTGGCATCTGTGCTGGAGGCACTCAGCTGGCCGCCCGCGTGGCCCACATGTTTCAACGCTACGAGGGCGAGCTGTGGCAGTGGATGGTGAGCGGCAATTGCGCCTGTCGGCCGGTTCCCGCATTCTTCGCAAGTCAGTTTTACGCCGCTCTTGGCTGGCATGGACGATATTATAGCTTCGGCCTGCAATGCGGCATTTTCCAGCAGCGCGCTGTCTTCGGACCGCAGATCCAACTCAAGCTGCGCATGGCCGGCGATGGAGTTGATGCTTGTGCCACCGCTGATGCGCCCGATGTTGAGCGTGACAAGCGGTTCAGTACTGAGCTGCATCTGCATTAGCTGGCCAGCGCATCGCACCAGCTCATGGATTGCGCTGGGCAGCCCAGCATCGTTCCAGGAGTGGCCGCCGGCTGTTTGCGCACTGATGCGAAAGCGCCGCGCGCCGACGGCGCGATGGATTACCCGGCCATAAGCTGCGCCCTCCAAAACAATTGTGGCGATGGCCTGGCTGCCAAAGCGCGCGTGCAGCTGGCGCATGCCCCGCAGGTCGCCAAGCCCTTCCTCGCCCACATTTGCTGCCAACCACAGATCGCCGGGCAGCTGCATTTTGGCGCATTGCAGCACGCGGGCTAGTTCCAGTAGCCCGGCGAGACCGAGAGCGTTGTCGCCAATACCGGGGCCGGTTATGCGGCAGCCATCCCGGCGCAAAGTTAGGTCTGTGGCGCCCTCAAAAACCGAATCAAGGTGCGCGCTTACGAGGACGGGCGTGGCGCTTGCGCCCGGCAAGCGCGCAAGTACATTACCGATAGCATCGATTGATACGTCTGCAAGGCCAAGTGCGCTAAAGCGTTTGTGCATCTCGGCGGCCCGCGGTGCTTCGGCAAAAGTTGGCGCTGCAATTTGTTGCAGTGCGATTGCATTTGCAGCCACGGCTGTGGAGTCCAACGCTGCCAGGCTTGTGGCGAGGTCGTCCGGGTTGAACGAAAACTTCATGATGCCGCGCGCTGATCGCAGTTTCTACGCAACCAACTGACGCCCCTGGCGTTTTGGATGCGGGTGAAACGCCAACAGTGATTACCAACTGGCACCAGCGTACATCGACATTGAAAAAGTGCAGAGCTGAACATTGGTAGAAATAGGCAAAACGGCACCAACTGTTTGCTTGACAGTTGATATGCCAAATATATACTATCTGTCCTGCGCAAAATTATTTGATGCTGAATCCGTGCATCAGACAATCCGCCGGGGTGTCGCATAGTCATGTCTGACCCAAAAATTCTTTGGCTCGAACCGAGAAAGCCGCGTAGGACTTCCTATGCCGGCCAAGTGGGGCGTCGCCGCTACGCGGTGCAGGTTGTGAACGACCAGCGGGCGGCTTGCCGGTTTGCGACGGCGCAGCAGCCGGCGGTGTGTGTGGTTGATGTGGCTCCGGCGTCGGCGGTTGCGCGGGTGTGCACCGCACTGCGCAAGGCTGCGCCAAAAATGCGCATCATTGTGGTTCAGGCGCGCGCCGGTGTTGAGTTGCAAGCGGGCTGTGCGGACGTGCTGCTCTGCCCGCCTTTTACGATTCGCAAGCTACTAAATTCGATTCGCCAGCAACTGCCTGCCGTTGGTGGAGGGTGGGTTTCCCATGGTGCGCTGCGCCTGCACCCGGCTGCGCGGCGCATGCAGCTGCGCGGGCATGAGCATATGCTCTCGCCCAAGCAGCTGCGCTTGCTGGAGTTTTTGCTGGCGCGCGAAGGCAAGCCGGTGTCCACCACGCTGCTTGTGCGGCGCGTGTGGGAAACCGACTACACCAGCGACTTGAATACGCTCCACAATCATATTAACTCGCTGCGAAAAATTCTTGAAGTTGATCCGGCACATCCGCATTTTCTGCACACAATCCGCGGCAAGGGATATTGCCTGAACCTAAACGGCAAGGCGGAGTAACGCGCGCGGGCAGGCCCGAGCGCTGACCCGAAGCAAAAGTTCCCTATTAGCGCTTGAAATTGGGTTGAAGAAAAAGAGCCCGCTGTGATAACAGCGGGCTCTTTGCTAGAGGTTGCGGTTTCTCTGCGCGCCTACTTTTTAGTTTCCAGTTTGTTCAATTGCTTCATTAGCCGGCCTTTGCGGCGCGCTGCATTTTTGCGGTGAATGACGCGCTTGCCGGCAGCCTTGTCCAAGTGGCTAACGGCTTCCAGCACTGCTTTGCGCGCAACATCGGGCGCAGTTTGCGCCAGCGCTTCACGCGCACCACGAACGGCCGTGCGCAGCCTGGATCGGCGCATCTTGTTGCGCGCAGTTTTGCGTTCGGTTCCCCGAATGCGTTTCTTTGCTGAAGGAGTATTTGCCACTGAATGTACCTAAGCCTTTCGGTTTGATGTGCGCCAATTGTACCCTACCAGCGGGCAACGTGCCTGCCGCCATGCCCCTCAGTACGGGGCGGAATCAGGCCGTTTGCGGCACCGAAAAATAGAAGGTGCTGCCCTTGCCCAACTGGCTTTCCACCCATACGCGGCCGTTGTGGCGCTCAGCAATTGATTTGACTATCGCAAGGCCCAGGCCCTGGTCGCGCAAGCCAGCGGCGCTGGCGGCTGCTTTGATGGTGAAGAATTTGTCAAAAAGGCGCGGGAGGTCCGCGCGCGAAATTCCGGCGCCCGTATCCTCAACCGTGAACAGTGCGCTGTCTGCCTCAGCGCGCGTGCTCACAAGTACCCGGCCGCCCGACTTGCTGAATTTGATTGCATTTTCTAAAAGGTTGGAGAGCGCGATGCGGATTTGCGCTTCGTCGCCGGGCACAGCCGGCAAGTCGGCGGCCAAATTCATTTCCAGCAGTAAGTTCCGGCCGGCTGCGGATGCCTGGGCTTGCTCCACCAGGCTTTGTGCGATGCTGCTCAGGTTGCAGCGCGCACTTGCGGGGCCCACTGCGGCTTCAATCCGGGCAAGGTTCAGGAGTTCCTCCACCAGCTTGCTGATGCGGTCAATTTCAACGCCCAGCTTGTCCGTGTATTCCTGCTGCCGTAAATTAAGCGGCCCAACCACGGGCAACATCGTGGCGTAACCGCGCAAAAATGTGAGCGGATTTTTTAAGTGGTGGCTGACGGCTGCGACCAAGTCTGATTTGCGCTGATCAATCAGTTTGAAGTTTGTCACATCCCGCAGCACAGCCACATTCCCGAGCAGCTTGCCACTGGTGTCTATGATGCGCGACGCGGATGCTGCAAAAGTGCGGCCGTCGTCCCAGCCGACTTCGCAGCTCGATTTTGCGGCGCTGGTATCGCGCAGGATGGCGAGCAGCTCGGCTTGTTTGATGGTGTCCCGCAGCGGGCGGCCGGATGCAGCTTGCACGCTAACTTGCAGAAGCTGTGCTGCGGCGGGGTTTAGCAGCAGCATGTGCTCGGCGGCATCGGTCACGATTACGGCATCGGGTGTCGATTTGAGGATGGCCCGCAGTTGCAGCCGGTCACTCTCGCTCTCATGATAAAGGCGCGCATTCACAATCCCCAATACCGCCTGGCCCGCAAGAGTGGCGAGCAGGTCAACATCGGCCGGTGCAAAAATGCGCGGGCCGGCATACCCCAGCCAAAGCGTGCCCAGCAATGTTTCATCGTGCACAAGGGGCAGTGCCAGCAGCGCGCCAAGAGCGTTGCCTGTTGGATTGCCAGCCAGCGCAGCTTGCACGCTGGCTGCATCTTGCAGCTGCACAGTGCCGGATTTGCGCACCATTGCCAGCACGCTTGCGTTAAGGTTTCCCATCTCAGCGCCAGCGTTAGCCGAAAGGGACTCGCTGACTGCGCCATCGGCTGCTGCCAGCACCAGCTGCGCACTTTCAGCTTCGGAAAGCTCGAGCGCGCCTTGCAGGATGGGAGCCAGCGCCTTCTGCAAATCCAGGCTGCCGCTCACGCCCTGGGTGGCGCGCAACAGCACGCCAAGCTCGCGCACTTGTGAGCCCACGCGGGCGCGCATGCGCTCGAATGATTCGCCCAAGCGTCCCACCTCGTCCGTGCCGGCCACGCCCACAGGCTGGCCAAACTTGCCGGCAGTCATCGCGTCCGCAGCTTTTTCCAGCATTTGCAGCGGCGCGGCCAGCCGGTTGCTGAGCAGCACCACTACCAGCAGGCCCGCAACGCTTACGAGCAGCAAGCCGCCCGCCAGCGGCAGCGTGATCTGGCGCGCCTGTGTCGAGACCGCAGCGTCGGGCACTTGCAGCACCACGTTCCATGGCTGGCCGGCCACCGGCAGGAAGTACACCAGCTGTAGTGCGCCGTTTTCGCCGGGCAGGCGAAACACTTGCCCGGCGGTGCCGGTCTGGGGTACGGCCAGCTCATTGGCCGGCAGCTGCCAACTTTGGCCGACAAGCTGCGGGTTGGGGTGGTAAAGAATGCGCAGCTGTGCATCCGTAATGAATCCCAATCCTTCCCCCGCCATCGTGCCTTGCAGGCTCGCAACCAGCGGCTGCATTAGCGGGCTGGATGCTAGGTCGGCGCGCCCGAGCAGCACACCGAGCACCGCACCGCCGTCGGCTGCGGTTGTGGGCGCTGCAAAAGTCAGGCTTGCTTGCGCAGTGCTCTGGCCGGGGAACACAAAGGTTTGCTGCGGAACACCCTGCCGCGCGAGGTCCACAGCGCCTAGCTCGGCAGCGGTGAGTCCCACGCGCGTAACATCTGCCTCGGGATAGCCAAGCAGCGGCGTGCCAGCCGCGTCAAAATAGATCAGCTGTTTGAAGTAAGGAATTGCACGCGTGCTTCGCTCCAGCTCTGCCGCGCGCACAGCGGGATCTGCGGAAAGCAAATTGGGCGACTGGGCCACATCCAGAATTAGACTCGCGCCACTGGCCACAAAGAACGGCACGCCTTCCGCCACATTTTGCGCATCGCGCTCCATTTGCGAAACTACAATGCGTGTGGCTACGTTCGATGCAATGCGGGCAATCAATAAGTACAGCAGCACAGTAGCGCAGAGTGCGGCCGGCAGAAAAGTAAATAGGATGCGCTGCTGCAGACTGCTGGCGTAGGGTGCAGTGCGCGTGACGCGCGGGTGCGGCCATGGGATGCGCAAAGGCGCCTGCAGCAGTTGCACCAGCAAGCCAGCCAGTAGAAGCTCTGACGAAACCGGCAGCAGCTCGCGCAGCCAGCGCTGCAATCCATAATCCATGCCGCTGAAGGTGCCGGGCGCAAACTCCAGCATGCGGGTGAACAGATTGGCGGCGAGCAGCAGCAATGTGGCTGACAGTGCAGCTGGCAAGGGCCGGCGCACAAGGGCCGCGAGGCGGCCGCTGTAATTTTGTTGAATGAGCACGGCCAGCAGTGCGCCGCACAACATTCCCTCCGGAATTGCGAAGG
>CANNEJ010000038.1 GCA_947503585.1 Anaerolineales bacterium
CAAAATCATTGGTCGTTGGAAATTTATCTGGCCCGATTGATTCAGCGCGAACACGCAATTTTGGGTATGTTCGCTTTAATATGTTGACAAGGCGCGGATCGGTTTCGACGATTGCATCGATACTCAAGGATTCGATGTCGGCGTGGGCGTGGGCGCGGGGGTTTCTTCAACCGGCGGCGTGGCGGTCACCAGGCACAACTGCTCCGCCGCCAAACGCTGCGCCTCCAGTTCAGGCGTGATCTCCAATTCCAGCGCAGCCACAAATTGCAGCTGCGCCGCGCATGCATCGGTGGTCATTAGCAGTGCCCCGTACTCTGCGTAGGCCTGGCGCAGGCGCACGCGTGTATCCATAAAGTAAGGCGCCATGGCATAGAGCTCGCGATACTGACCAATTGCGTTTGGCCAATTAATTCCCCACCATGAATTTGCCAGTGTGTAAGTACGCGCCCATTGCAGCAACTGAAGCGCGTCGACATCCAGCCGCGCCAGCTCTGCGGCGCGCTCCAGCCACAGGATGCCCGGCCCGAGGCTGCCCTTGTTTATAGCTTCCATGCCGCGATTGCGCAGCCCGACAAACAGTTGCGCACCCACCGTGCCACTTTCATAATCCGGCGCGCTGGCGTGCAATGCAGACGCAAGCTGCACCACAGTGGGCCAGTCATCCACCTTGTACGCAGCTTGCAGCTTGGCAAACAACTCGGCCGGAGCGGTGGGTAGGGCAGTGGCTTGCGGCGGCGGCTCGGTGGCAGCTGCTGCATATGCGGTGGGCTGTGTGGACTCGCGCACGCGCGCTAGCAACTCCGCCAAGCCGGCGTACTGGGGAGCAAAGCGCTCAACATACTCAAGTCGCTGCAGGGCGAGCAATGGCTGGCCGCCCTCAAAGTCGCGCTGCGCCATCACAAACTGCTCTGCCAAATCATTTGCCAGTTCGGTGGCGGCAGCGCGTCGCCGGTTCTCGGTGCCGGCGGTGTAGCCGCCATAACCGGCAAGCCCAGCCGCCAGTAGGACGGCAAGCAGCGGCAGCCCAATGGATACCCAGGCACTTCTTGCCGGCCGGTTGTCCGGCGTGGCATGCTGTGGTGATTGCAAGATGGCGCGATTATATCTTTGCAACTTTGACCAAACCTGTACAACAGGGCGCGAGACGGTATGATTTACGGTGGCGCTGGATATAAAACAGGCACATGTACCTAGATCGAGGGAAATTTACTTTGCGGCGCCAAAAGCGCAGCCGTCCGGGGCGCGTGGCGTTATATTTGGCGCTGATTGTGCTGGGCATCTACATAATTCGCGAGCAGCATCAGGGCAACGTCCGCCCAATGCTAATGGCGACACCCACCGCCACGCGCAGTGCAGTTTCCTTCGCCGAAGAAGCCGAGGCGCACTTCTCAGCCGGGCGGCTAAGACGCGCAATTGAGTCTTTCCAAAAAGCAACCGAGGCGGAGCCTGCAAACGCCGCGTACTGGGTAAAACTGGCGCGCTTGCAAGTTTATGCGGGCGACGCTGAAGCAGGGCTGGAGTCGGCCAACACGGCTGTGCTGGTACTGCCGGAAGACAGCGGCGCGCATGCCGTGCGCGCATTTGCGCTGGACTGGACCGGCGATTATGAAGAGGGCAGCCGCGCGAGTGTGCGCGCAATTCAGCTGGATCCCAACAACGCGCTCGCGCACGCCTATTATTCAGAGATCCTTACCGACTTGCAGAAGTACGCACAAGCCGGCGATGAAGCCCGCCTGGCAGTCAGCCTCAACCCCAACAGTATGGACGTGCAGCGCGCTTACGGCTACTATCTGGAGAGCGTGGCAGCGTATGAGGATGCAATCATTGCATACCAAACCGCGGCCACAATTAACCCCAACCTCGGTTTAATTTACATGCGCCTCGGGCTCAGCTACCGCGTTCTGGGACAGTACGAGACCGCGGTGGAATATTTTCAACGGGCAAGTTCCCTGGACCCTAAAGACACCGCGCCGCTGCTCTCGATTGCCCGCACTTATTTTCAAACTGGCGAGTATCAACGCGCCGCACAGTATATTGAAAGTGCGCTGGAGCTGGAGCCAACCAATCCGGATATTTACGGGCGTCTGGGGCTGGTGGAATTCAAGGCATTAAACTATGAGGGTGCGGTGACGGACCTCGGCTGCGCAATTGATGGCTGCACCCACCCGCTCACAGCCGCGGTTGTGGCCGGCATGCCGCTGAAGTCGGAAACACTTGAGTACTATTACACCTACGGATCTGTGCTGGCGGCCTACCTCAAATGCGATCGCGCGCTGCCGGTATTCAGCCAAGTGGCCGCGTTTACTGCGGATGACCAAGTGGTGCAGAGCATCGTGGCCGAAGGACGCGCAATTTGCGAACAAGGCGGAACCCCTGGCGTTGAGACCAACACGCCCGCGGCCGACAACACTCCTGCCGCAGACAAGACTGCAGTGCCGGTTGCGAGTGAAACACCGCAGCCCGAAGTCACACCCATCCTCACACCCACTCCCGGCTACTAATGGCTAAACCGCCTGCGGCCGAAAACCAAGTGATGCGCGTCGGCGTGTTGACGAGTGGCGGTGACGCACCCGGCATGAATGCCGCAGTGCGCGCCGTGGTGCGGACTGCACTGGACCGGGGCGCGGAAGCCTACGCCATCTACGAGGGGTTGCAGGGCCTAATCGAAGGCGGGACAAGCATCCGCCAGATGCAATGGGATAGCGTCAGCAGCATCATACAAAAAGGTGGCACAATTATTGGCACCGCGCGCAGCGCCGAATTCCTTACCCGCGCCGGGCGCAAGCACGCCACAGCTAACTTGCTGCAGGCCGGCATTGACCGGCTGGTGGTGGTGGGGGGAGATGGCAGCCTGACGGGCGCCCAACTGCTGTACACAGAGTGGCCGGAGCTGCTGCGCGAGCTGCTGGCAGACGGCAGCGTGCCGGCTGACTTGGCAGCCAAGTTTCCGGAGCTGTTTATCGCCGGCTTGCCCGGCTCCATTGACAACGACATTCCCGGCACTGACATCAGTATTGGTGCCGACAGCGCCCTGCACCGCATCACGAATGCGGTTGACGCCATCACCAGCACGGCAGCCAGCCACCAGCGCAGCTTTGTGGTGGAGGTGATGGGCCGCAGCTGCGGGTACCTGGCGCTGATGAGCGCACTGGCCACCGGCGCGGACTGGGTGTTGATACCGGAAAGCCCGCCCAATTTCGACGCGTGGCAGCAAAAGATGAGCAGCGTGCTGCGGGACGGGCGCACAATCGGCCGCCGTGACAGCATGGTGATTGTGGCGGAGGGGGCGCGCGACCGGCACGGCAACCCAATTAGCTCCAGCGAGGTGAAGGCTGCGCTGGAAGAGCACCTGCAAGAGGAGGTGCGCCTCACCATTCTTGGCCACGTGCAGCGCGGCGGCGCACCGAGTGCCTTTGACCGCAACCTGAGCACAATTCTCGGGAGTGCGGCTGTGACGCACTTGCTGCACGCACAGCCCGGCACCCTGCCGCAGCTGGTGGGCATTCGCGGCAATCGCGCGGTCATCACGCCATTGCATGAATGCATTGGCACCGCGCAGGCAATTGCAGCTGCCATGAACTCTGCCGACTACGCGCGCGCCATGGAGCTGCGCGGCAGCAGCTTTCGCGATGCGTTTCGGACCGTGCGCACTCTGGTGCGCGCCCTCCCGCATGCGCCGCAGCCCGGGCGCCGCCAGCTGCGCATTGCCATCGTCACCAGTGGCGGAGCCGCAGCCGGTATGAACACCGCCGTGCGCGCAGCGGTGCGCGTGGGCATTGATCAGGGCCACACGCTGCTTGGCATTGCAGATGGCGTGCAGGGCATGATTGAAAACCGCGTGAGTGAGCTGACGTGGATGAGCGTGAACGGCTGGGCGCACCTGGGTGGTGCCGAACTGGGAACTAATCGCAAATTGCTGGCAGCGGCCGACTACGCGGCAATAGCACGCACCTTCGCTGCGCAAAATGTGCAAGCGCTGCTGCTGGTTGGCGGCTACAGTGCGTACCGCGCAGCGCACGGCTTGCTGCAGCAGCGCGCCACCCACCCCGAGTTCCGCATTCCGCTGGTATGCCTGCCGGCCACCATCGACAACGACCTGCCCGGCTCAGACCTTAGCATCGGGACAGACACAGCGCTCAACAACATCGTGGACGCCGTGGACAAAATCAAGCAGTCTGCCGTCGCATCCCGGCGCGTGATGGTGGTGGAGGTGATGGGGCGCTACTGCGGCTATCTTGCGCTGATGTCCGCCATGGCAACCGGTGCCGAGCGCGTCTATCTGCATGAGCAGGGTGTGAATCTGGCGGAACTGCAGGCCGATGTGCAGGCGCTGGCATCCGGATTTAAGCAGGACAAGAAACTGGGCCTGCTTATTCGCAATGAATATTGCAACGCGGTTTACGACACGCGCTTCATGTGGCGGCTGTTTGCTGAGGAAGGGCGCGGGGTCTTCGAGGCGCGCTATGCAATCCTCGGACACCTGCAGCAGGGCGGGGATCCTTCGCCGTTTGACCGCATTCAGGCGACACGCCTCGCCACCAAGTGCCTTGACTACATTTACGAGCAGGGCCAGCAGGCCGAACCCGCGGGCGCGTTCATCGGACTGCGCGCCGGGCAAGTACAGTTCACGCCACTGGCGCAGTTTCCCAGCATGATGGATCCCGTGACTGCGCGGCCGCGCGAGCAATGGTGGCTGGCACTGCTGCCGGTGATGCAATCGATGGCGCAAGCCGGCCCGCGCGCCGCCCAAAGCGGTAGCCACTAAACAACAGAGCGCTGGCTGCAGGCATCCAGCGCTCAATATTCCGGTGCCGGATAGCGGCGGCACTGTTGCCGCCCGCGGCTCAGTCGCAGCCGGTTATCTTGAAGTTGTCGAAGCCCGCCTCAAACTGGCCGCTCTGGGTCACAATCTCAATGTCAAACCGAATGGCCTGCCCGGCATATTTAGTGAGATCCGCCTGGTAGGATTTAGAGGTCGCGCTTTCAGAATCACGCCCCGCGGTGGTGACAAACAAGGCCGCCTGGCGCGTGTCTGCACCCGGAGACCGGATGTCTACCGCAACATACTCGCGCGTGTTTAAGCCGGTCGCGTTGTGGGTGGCGTATTGCATATCCCACGTGAGGCCGGTTGCACAAGCGCGCAGCGTAACATCCTGGTAAGCACGGAAAGTTCCGGGCTTGTTGGCGATCACAAACGCAGCCCGCCGGCCTTCCGTCACCGCGAAGCTGACGGGCAGCCCGGGCGAAACTTGCGGCTCATCGCGTTTACTCGCAAAGTCATACACTTGCGCGCCGTTGGCCACGGCCAACGTCGCATCGGCGAGGCCCCAAGTGCCATCCGGGTCGGATTTGCCAAGATTCCAACACCTAAAATCACCGCTCTCAAAACTGCCATTACTGAGCATGTCCGGTTCGCAAACGACGACCGCGGCGGCGGTTGGCTGCGCAGTTGGTTGGCGTGTAGCGGTGGGCACCACCTGCACACCAAAGGATGCGGTTGGAAGTTCAGTTGGCGGCTTGGTTGGCGTTGCCGGTTCAGTAGTCGGCACAGGCGTTGCCGGCGGCAGGGCTGTTGCCGGCATGGTGGCGATAGCCGGGAGCTTCATGCGCGTGGGCACGGGAGTGCCGGTCGGCAACACCGCAGATGCAACCGGCCCCATCAGCGCCAAATCGCGCGTGGGCAGCGGTGTTGCGTGGCGCTCTTGCGCAGCGTTGGCCATATTGTCCAGCGCGCCAAGCGCGCGTTCCACTAAACCAGGCAGTGCCGTGTTGGTGGGAAGACGCGTTGGAAGCACAAGCCGCAGCTCCGGGAATAAGGCCTGTACATTGCTAATTGCTTCAGGATTGTTGGCAACCCACGCCTCAAGTTGCGCCTGATCCATCGGGCCCACCACAGGCGCACCACCGCCCTGCGGAATAAGCGCCTGCTCGCCGCGCCCGACGTCCACGGCCACCCCGCCGACTTGAAGCTTCACGGTGCCCTCCAAGTTGGTCACCACAACATCACCGGTTTCAGAAATACCCACGCCCATCTTTGAGCCGCGTACTGATGCCACAGACGAAGCAGTTTCAATCTCCAAACTGCCACCGTTGATTTGCGCCCACACCCGGCCACCCAACAGCTTTAGCTTTGTCAGTGGCTCATAGCCAGAGTCAAGTTCCATTTCAGCCAGCTCAAACGATGAGTTCTCATCAAGGCGGATGATTGCCCCATCACTCAGTGTGACCTTCGTGCGGCTTGCCGCGCCGGTTTGCACCATGCCGCCAACCGAAATTACAGTTCCGGGCACTGCCGGAGCCATCGCCCGAAACGATGCATTGCGTGCGCGCACATCAGCCACAAGGTCTGTAATCGTGGCTTGCTGCACGCGGTAGGGAGTCGGCGTGAGCGTATTACTTGGTTTTCTTGCCACGATGGGGAGCGCTTCAGCCTCAAGCAGGCTGCAGCTGCTGAGCAGTGTGAACGCGAGCAGAAACACCGGTCCTGCTAATCGCGCCGACCCAAGCCGATTTTGGATTGTGATCCTGTTACCAGCGCATGTATTTGCCTGCGTATGCATGGGGGAATTTTACGCTATTTAGAAGCTGAAAAGAGCACACAAGTCTGCGAGATTGCAAAAGCTATAATCCCGGTTCGCCAGATGAATTACCAAAATGCGGTTGAGTTTTTATGGCAGCACGCCATGTTTGAAGCGCGCCCCGCCACCCAGTACGCACCGCAGCACTTTAGCCTGGCACGCATGCGCGCGCTGCTGGCAGCCCTTGGCGACCCGCAGACCAAATTTCCCAGCGTACTAATTGCCGGCACTAAGGGCAAAGGCTCCGTGGCCGCATTCACCGAATCGGTTTTGCGGGCCGGCGGCTACCGCACCGGGCTTTACACCTCGCCACACCTGCACGACGTGCGCGAGCGATTTCAAATTGAACGCACCCCGATTTCGCGCGCTGGCTTTACCGAAATCATGCAAGCGCTGCGCCCGCAGATCGAGCGCTTTCCCGCAATTACCTTTTTTGAGATTACCACCGCTATCGCTTTCGAATACTTTGCGCGCGAAAAGGTGGACCTCGCGGTAATTGAAGTGGGCCTCGGCGGCCGGCTGGATGCAACCAACGTACTGCAGCCACAAGTGTGTGCAATCACCGCTCTCAGCTATGACCACGTGGAACTACTGGGCAGCACCCTGGACAAAATTGCAGCGGAAAAATGCGGCATCATCAAAGCCGGTGTGCCGCTGGTGTGCGCCCCGCAGCCGCCGGCAGCCATGCAAGTGGTGGAGCAGACTGCGCGGCAGTGCGGCGCCGCGCTGTGCCTTGTGGGCCGGGACTGGCATTACAAACGCTTGAGCGTTACGCGCACCGGCCAGAACTGCGCGGTTGGGCGCAGCGCTGCGTTGGCTGCGGAATACGAGCTGCCACTGCTGGGCGCGCACCAGGTGGAGAATGCGGCGGTGGCGGTGGCGATTGCAGCCGAGCTGCGCAAAGCGGGCTGGCAGCTGGATGACGCTGCTGTGGCCGCCGGGCTGCGCACTGTAGTGTGGCCGGCGCGCTGTGAGCTGGTGCCCGGCAGCCCGCCCTATATTTTGGATTGCGCCCACAACGGCGAGTCAGCAATGCGCTTGCGCGCAGCCATCCGCGAACATTTTCCAGGGCAGCCGTATGTGCTGCTGTTTGGCGCCATGCAAGACAAAGACATTAGCGGAATGTTCGACAACCTGCTGCCGGATGCCCAGGCGGTGGTGCTGACCCACGCCGCAAACCCGCGCTCGCTGCAGCCGGAGGCGCTGAGCGCGATGGCTGCCCCGTATGCGCGCCCGGTGAGCACCGCCGCCACCGTGCCAGAGGCGTTGCGCCACGCCGCTGCGCTGGCGGGCCCACAGGCGCTGGTGCTGGTAACAGGCAGCGTAGCGCTCGTGGGCGAAGCCCGCACTGCTCTCGGTTTTACGGGTAAGGAATAATCAGCTCCTGCCCGATGCTGATCATTCCAGCGTCCGGCAGGCGGTTGCGCGTAACAATTAACTGCTGCGGCACTTTGTACTTGCCCGCAATGTAAGCCAGCGTGTCGCCAGCCTGCACCACATGAATGCGCAGTTGCGGTGTGGCAGTGGGCGCTGCTCCCGGTGTGAAGAACGGTGTGATGGTGGGCAGCGGCGTGGGCAGCAGCACAGTCGCATCAAAATATTGCTGCGCCAGCAGTTCCAGATTTGCCGGGGGTCCCTGATTTAGCAAACTGAAAAACTCGGCGCTGGTAGCGATGCGGAAAGCGCCGGTTTGATACAGGTCGCGCAGAAAGATGCTGAACGGACCGACACCCACTTCAAGGCGCAGATCATTTAAAAACTGCGCGCCACGCCGGTAAGTGTTTTGCAGCAGGTCTTCGGTATTGTCCAAATCATAGGCAGTCCGGTTTAGTGCCCCGCTCGGCTTCCAGTATTCAACGCGGTCGCGCCAATACCAGTCTTTCAGTTCCGGCTGAAAGCGCTCGATGTAAAGGTACTCGCTGTACATCGGCAGTGCGGCGCCCAGCCACGGCTCTGCCACCGGGTCATGGCCCACCACCTGGCCCCACCATAAATGCGCCATGGCCTGCGGCACCAGCGCCAGCAGCAAAGACTCCGGCTTGCCATCGTAGTCGGCAAAACCCTGCCCGGTGTGCAGCAGGATTCCACCACTGGCAACGCTCGGCAGAAAGGCGTTCTCCGCAATCACCAGCGACGCGTACGGGTACGGCCCAAAAAGTTCGTTGAAGAGCTGCAGCGCGTTGCCGGCCGCAGCCAGCACTGCTGCCCCGGCTTCCGCGTTATCCTGCAAATGGTAGAGATAGAGTGTTGCCGAATCGGTTTCGCGAATTAGCACCGCGTACTCCGGGCTCGCACTGAATGCAATCGAGCGCGCATTCCGGAGCCGGAAGTTAGAAAGGCCATTAGCGCTTGCCACCGGCCCGCCGCTTGCCACCACCAGTCCGGGCGCGCCCTTCACTTCCAAATCGTAGTCAGCCACCTCCGCCAGCAGCGGCGGCCCAACATCAGTGAGCTGCCATTTCTTCCAGCCGCGGCCGCGCTCATATGGCACCAGCTGCGGATACCAGTTAATAAACTGCATCACGCTGGCAGTATGGCCAACGTCGCCGGCAATGCGGCGCGCACGCAAGCTTGTTTCCTCGCTGCGGAGGCCGTAGGTGATGTTCACCAGTCGCGCTTCGTTGGGACGCACCGGTGCCGGCAGTCGCACGGTCAAAAATCCATCGCGCACTTCAATGCGCGGCGCCAACGCTTGCACCTGCTCCACCAGCGTCAGCTTGCTTAGCGTAAAGCGCTCCGTGCGCAAATCCGCCGGCAAATAAAAAACCAGCTCGTTCCACTCATCGGGGCCCGGGTTCGTCACCTCCACCAGCTGCGCAACTTCTGCGCGCTTGCCCACATAGTCCAGATTCACGGTGAAGGTATAGCGCGCACTCACGCCCGGGTTGGCACGCGCCAGAAAGGGCACAAGCGTGGGCGCCAGCCGGTTGCCCACTGCCGGGATGGCCGGCACAAATGTGGGCGGCAGCGGCGTGGGGGTTGCTGCGCCACCCAGGCAGGCTGCCAGCATGCAGGCCGGCAGCGCAATCAGCCCGCGCGAGCACCGCTGCCACCAGCGCGGGCGCGCGCGCGTCACGCGGTCCCGTCAAAGCGCTGCAGCAGCAGTACTGACAGCGCTGGTAGTGCCATGCTGAGCGTAAATTCACAGCCGTGGCAGTGCTCGTCCCGGGCCGGCAGCAGCGCACCCGCTGCATCCATGCCGGCTCCGCCATACTGCGGCCAGTCGGTATTCAGCAGCAG
>CANNEJ010000039.1 GCA_947503585.1 Anaerolineales bacterium
CCACTGCCCAAGCAGTCGACCACCGGCAGCCTGTGTTCAGTGCCCACAGCCGTCAGCTCGCTAATGCCGGGCTCCGTGGCAAAGCCCTCAATGCGAAAATTGCTATGATGCACGCGCAAGAGCAGCGCCACCTTCAGCTTTTCATCACCGATTGCGCTGGCGTAGTCGCGGGTATGCGTGCGGTTGGTGGTGCCAACTTCCACAAGGCGCGCGCCGGATTGCTTCATCACATCCGGGATGCGGAAGCCGCCGCCGATTTCCACCAGCTGCCCGCGCGAAATTACCACCCCCTTGCCCTTGGCGAGGCCGGTGAGTGCCAGCAATAGCGCGGCAGCGCAGTTGTTCACTACCAGCGCATCTTCTGCGCCGGTGAGCTGACGCAGCAAGGCTGCCGGGTGTACATTGCGCGAGCCGCGTTTGCCAGTGTGCGGATCGTACTCCAGCGTGCAGTAGTCGTCTGCAATTGCGAGCATGGCAGCCTGCGCTGCTTTGGAGAGCGGCGCCCGGCCCAGGTTGGTGTGAATGATCACGCCGGTGGCATTGGTAACCGCATGCAGCGTGGGCGCTGCTTGTTCAGCCAATTGCTGCGAAATGGCATCCAATATTTCGGCCGTGCTAACCGCAGCGTTGGTTCCAGCTGGCTCGCGCATGGTCTCCCGCTGCGTATCTAGAACCGTGCGCGCAGCTGCGAGGGTGAGCGGGCGCCCGTAGCGTGCTTGAAGTTCTAAAGCTTGCGGGCTTTGCAGCAGAGTCTCCACGGCCGGCAGCGCCCGGCGCGCATCAGCGGCCACTATCGGGGTCCCAGCGGCTGCGTTCACGCACTTCCAGCAGCCATTCAATGAAGATAAAGATGGCGGCCAGCAGCGCTGTCATCTCCCACGTGAGCGTGCGCGCAATTTGCAGCCAGGCGCATATCGCAGCCAGCAGTGCCGGCCACAGCGCGCGCCGCAACAACACATGCGCTGGAGCCGGCGCGCGCCCAAAACGCCGGTTTAGGTGGCGCACTACCGGCAAAAGCGTGCCGGTCATTGCGCTCAGCCCGAGCATGAAGAACAGCCAGCGTGCATCGGCGGTAGGCACGGTGAAAAGCCACAGCGCCAGCACGCCCAGCCAGCCGACAACTGCAAGCACAGCGGCCGCAAGGTCCAGGCCCAGCAGTAGGTTTGGCTTTGTTTCTTGCTGCATTGCATGCGATTATAGCTTGGGCATTTGGCTAGCTATGCGCGTTCGCAATTGTTGAGAGCATAAGTATAATGAAGGCAGCCTGCCCGCTAGCGGCAGCGTTGCCCATGTCGCTGCTTACATTTAACTCGCTTGGCAAATCGTTTGGCGCTGCCGATATATTCGCCGGTTTAAGCGGCGCCGTGCCGGCTGGCGCCCGCATTGCGCTGGTGGGTGCCAACGGCAGCGGCAAGACCACCCTGCTGCGCATTCTGGCTGGGGAAGACAATCCTGATCAGGGTGGGGTGCATCGCGCGCGCACGGTGCGGCTGGGATACCTGCCGCAAGTGGTGCCACAGACTGCAGCCGCACATACTTTGTGGGAGGAAATGTGCACGGCATTTTCCGCGCTGCTCGCACAGCAGGCTGAGCTGCGCAGTTTGGAGGAGGCAATGGCTGCGCCCAAACAGCGCGCCAGCGCGCTGGAACGCTATGGCGTGTTGCAGCACGAGTTTGAGGAAGCCGGCGGCTACACCTACGAGGCGCAAATCCGGCAGACGCTGCAAGGACTGGGATTTTCTGCAGCGCACCACACACTGCCACTCTCCCAGCTCTCGGGCGGGCAGCGCACGCGCGCGCTGATGGGGCGCCTGCTGCTGGAGCGGCCGGACCTGCTGCTGCTGGACGAGCCCACCAATCATCTGGATATCAGTGGCGTGGAATGGCTGGAGGGTTGGCTGCGCTCCTGGAGTGGTGCGGTGCTGATTGTCTCGCATGACCGCTACTTCCTGGACGAAACCGCGCAGCTGATTTGGGAGCTGCAGCCTGCCCGGCTGGAGAGCTACCCGGGCAACTACAGCGCTTACGCCAATCAACGCGCAGAACGCCACCTGCGGCAGGCGACCGAATTTGAAACGCAGCAGGCGCAGATTGCGCGCGAGCAGGATTACATCCGGCGCAACATTGCCGGGCAGAACACCAAGCAGGCACAGGGGCGCCGGCGCCGGCTGGACCGCTTGCTGTCCGGCACGCACGAGAATGACCGGCTGGTGGACCGGGTTACAACGCGCAAGCAGCTGCGCATCAACCTGACCGGCACCAAGCGCTCGGGTGACCGCGTGCTGGAGACGACTGACTTGCGCGTGGGCCATGCTGATGACCAGCGCGTGCTGCTGGCCGTGCCGGATTTGCTGCTGTGGCGCGGCGAGGTGGCAGCGCTCATCGGGCCAAACGGCGTGGGCAAGACTACGCTGCTAAAGATGCTGCTGGGCGAGCTGCCGCCGCTGGGCGGATCGATCCGGCTGGGGGCCAGCCTGCAAGTAGGTTATTTTGCGCAGGCACATGAGGGATTGCGCAACGAAATGAGCGTACTGCAAGAGCTGCAAGACACAAAATATATGCCGGAGGGGCAGGCGCGCGATTATCTGGCGCAGTTTCTTTTTCCGCGCGACGATGTTTACAAGCCGGTGGCGGTGCTTTCCGGCGGCGAGCGTGGCCGGCTGGCGCTTGCCAAGCTTTCATTGCAAGGCGCAAACTTTTTGCTGCTGGATGAACCCACCAACCACCTTGACATTCCAGCGCAGGAAGTTCTGGAAGCCGTGCTTGCCAATTTTGCCGGCACAATCCTGCTTGTGTCGCATGACCGCTATTTGATTGAGAAGCTGGCCACGCAGGTGTGGCTGGCAGAGAATGGAATCCTGCAAGTGTTTAATGGGCCGTACCATGAGTTTGCTGCGCTGCGCCGGGCGCGCGCACTGCCCGCCCCCGTGGCAGCCGCAGCAGTGCCACGCGCGGCGCGCACCCCCGCCCAGCCGCGCAAACAGCCGGACAAGGCCGCCCGCAAGAAAGCCGAGCAGGTGTCCGGGCTGGAGCAAGCGATTGCAGTGTTGGAGCAGCACGCGCTGGAACTGGCGGCCAGCTTGGAGCGCGCGGGCGTGGCACAGGATGTGCCCGGCCTGCAGCGCCTGGGCCGCGAGTACGAGCAGCTGCAGCATGAGCTCTCCAGCAAGCTTGACGAGTGGACGGCGCTGAATTGAAACGTGATCAATTTTTGACGCGGCGCGCGCTGTTGTTGTGCTGATTTCCAATGCGCTACCTGTTTAACTTTTTCTCGTGGCTCATGCGGCGCTCTAGCCGTGATGTAAAGCCGCGCAGTGCGCCACCGCCGGCGCGCCAAAACCGCAGCGCTTCGCCGCAAGCGCCGCAGCGGCCCGCGCCGCCGCCGGACCAAAAGCCGTTGTCAGCTTTGGCGGCAGGCGTACTGATCGGTTTTTTTCTGCTTGCAGTTGGCGTATCAAGCGCCCTGATTTATTCAACGGTGCGGGACTGGGTGGCAACCGGCACGGTGCCCGGCCTTGCAGCGCTGGTACTCCGCAGTCCTTTAGCTGGGGGTGCGGTTGACCAACCGCCGGATGCTGCCAGCGCGGACGGCGCTGGTGAGACCGGAAAATATTTATGGAACAGCAGCGAGCGCGTCACCGTGCTTGTGATGGGCATCGATCAGCGCGCCGGTCTTGAGCTCGACACTGCTTATCGCACGGACACCATGATGCTCGTAACGCTTGATCCGCTGGGCAAGCGCGCAGGCATGCTTTCGATCCCGCGCGACCTGTATGTGCAGATTCCCGGCTTTGCGGGGCGTGACCGCATCAACACCGCCAACTTTAAAGGCGACGCGCAAAAACTGCCGGGCGGCGGCCCGGCACTGGCAATGGAAACTGTAACTGCAAACCTTGGGATCGCAACAGACTATTACCTGCGCATCAACTTCACCGCATTTGAAGCTTTCATTGATGAGCTGGGTGGCATTGAATTGGATGTCCCCGTGGCTTTGGATGACCCCACGTATCCGGACTGCTGCTACGGCTATGATCCGTTTTACATTGCGGCTGGCCGCCAGCTGCTAGACGGCAAAACTGCCCTGAAGTATGCGCGCACGCGCAAGACCAATGGTGGTGATTTTGACCGCGCCACACGCCAGCAGCAGGTGCTGCTGGCGGTGCGCGACAAACTGTTTGACCTGAACTTCATGCCACAGCTCTTGCTGCGCGCGCCCGCGCTTTACAGCATGCTTTCCGGCAGCCTTGATACTAACCTCTCGCTGGACCAGTTGGTGGGGCTGGCGTTGCTCGCGCAGAGCATCGAACGCAAGAATATTCAATCGGCTGTCATTGACAGCAAATACATCCTAAACGAATTTGTAACCGCGGACGGCAAGCAGGTGGTGGCGCTGGATGAGCAGGCCTTCCGTGAGTTGCGCACGGAAATGTTTTACACCCCGGGCCCGGAGCCTTCTGCCACACTGGATGTGGAGCGCCAGGCGGCGGAAGAACAAGCCTCAATCGAAGTGCTTAACGGCGCAGCGCAGGCGGGTATCGCGCAAAATACAGCCGATTACCTGCTAAAAAACGGTTTCAATGTTGTAAGCGTTGGCAATGCGGACCGCTACAACTACGACACCACTATCATCTACGATTACACGGGCCGTTACTACACAACGCGCTGGCTTTCTGAAAAATTCAACCTGCGGCCGCAGAGCATTGTTTCCTTGCGCGATCCCAACAGCAATGTTGATGTGCGCATAGTGGTGGGCGGAGACTTTACGCTGCCGTAGTGCAGCGCAGCGCGCTGCCCTTAACGCGTGGATACCCTTGAAGGCGTTGTAGAGCGCCTCACATACCGCAACGCTGAAAACGCATACACGGTACTGCGTTTGCGCAGCGCGGCTGCAGCGGGCGCGGAAATAGTAACTGTGGTGGGCAATCTGCCGGAGCTGAAGCCCGGCGCGAACCTGCGCCTCGCGGGCGTCTGGAGCAGCCACCCGGACCATGGCCGGCAGTTCCGGGCGCAGACGTGCGAGTTGCTGCCGCCGGCCACATTGGAGGGCATCCGGCGCTACCTGGGCTCCGGTTTGGTGAAGGGCATTGGCCCCAAGACCGCCGAGCGCATCGTGCAGCACTTTGGCATGGACACACTGCAAATCATAGAGCAGGATGCGCTGCGCCTGAGCGAAGTGCCGGGCCTTGGTGTGCAGCGCGCCACCCTCATTGCGGCTGCGTGGAACGAGCAGCGCGCGGTGAAGCACCTGATGATTTTTTTGCAGGGGCATGGCCTAAGTACTGTGCTGGCGCTTAAGGTGCACCGCCAGTATGGCAACGACGCGCTGCAGGTGGTGCAGCAGGATCCGTACCGGCTGGCACGCGACATCTGGGGCATTGGTTTTAAGACGGCAGACAAACTGGCGCAGGCGCTTGGTTTGCCGTTAGATTCTCCAGCGCGCATTGGGGCTGGTATTGCGTTTTGTCTGCATGAGAGCGCCAACAGCGGGCATGTATATTGCCCGGAAAGCGAGCTGGTGCTGCAAGCAGTAGAGCTGTTGGGCGTCAGCGCTGCCGTGGTGGCGCCCGTGCTGGCGCGCCTTGCAAACGGCGACCCGCTTTGTGCGGAGTTGCTGCCGGCGGGCGGGCCGCAGCCGGGCAGCGCAAGCGGCGAGCGCGCCATCTATCTTGCGCAGCTGCATCGGGCGGAGGTGGGTGTCGCACAGTGCGTGCAGCGTTTGCTGCGGACGCCTGCGTCCAGCCTGAATGCAGTGCGCCAGCAGCCGCTGGCCATGCAAAGTTTTGCAAGTGAAGCTGGCGTTGAAGTGTCCGCGGAGCAGGCTGCCGCCGTGCAGCATGCGCTGCACAACAAAATCTCCATCATCACCGGCGGGCCGGGCACCGGTAAAACCACTTGCCTGCGCGCGCTGGTGGCACTGCTGCTGGCGCGCGGCATGCGCGTGGCGCTGGCCAGCCCCACGGGCCGCGCTGCCAAGCGCCTGGGCGAAGCCACCGGCCAGCCCGCAAAAACCATTCACCGGCTGTTGGGTTTCCAGCCCGGCGGGGGTTTTTTGCACAACGAGCACAACCCGCTGGCGCTGGACTTGTTGATTGTGGATGAGGCCAGCATGCTGGACTTGCTGCTAACGCACAGCTTGCTGCGTGCGCTGCCGCCGCAGAGCCACCTGCTGCTGGTGGGAGATGTGGACCAGCTGCCCGCGGTGGGCGCGGGCGATGTGCTGCGCGACTTAATGCGCGCAGCTGGCGTGGTTGTTACGCGCCTGGCATTTATTTTCCGCCAGGCGCAGCAATCGCTGATTGTCAGCAATGCGCACCGCGTGAACCTGGGCCAGGCACCGCTCTACAACCAAACCGGGCAGGACTTTTTTTTGGCGGCTGCCGACGGGCCGCAGGATGCCGCCGAGCGTGTGGTGGAGCTGGTGCAGCAGCGCATCCCCGGAAAATTTAATTTGGATCCGCTGCTGGATGTGCAGGTGCTGGCGCCCATGTATCGCGGCGACGCCGGTGTGTCCAACCTGAACCAGCGCCTGCAGGCGGCGCTCAACCCGCCGGCAGCCGGGCGGGTAGAGCGTGTGATTGGCGGGCGCCTGCTGCGCAGCGGCGACAAGGTGATGCAGACGCGCAACAACTACAACAAGGATGTGTTCAATGGCGACATGGGGCGTATCAGTGCAATTGATTTGGAGAATGCCTGCCTGACCGTGGAGTTTGACGCCGGCGGCGCGGCGGCACGCAGCGTGCAATATGAATGGAGCGAAGTGGACGAGCTACAGCTTGCGTATGCGATAACCGTGCACAAGGCACAGGGCGCGGAGTACCCTGCCACGGTAGTAGTGCTGCTTGCGCAGCACTATATGCTGCTGCAGCGCAACTTGTTGTATACCGCCATCACGCGCGCCAAGCAGCTGTGCGTGTTGGTGGGCACGCAGCGCGCGATTCAAATGGCAGTAAAGAATGACAGGGTTGCGCAGCGCTACAGCGGACTGGCGGCCCGCTTGCAGGCAGCGCCGTGAGGGCACGGGCCGGCAGCAGTTGCTGTTCGGCAGCGCAAGCGTTGCGCGCGGTACGCGCCGGCGCTGCGCTTATTTTTCCTGAATCCAGCGCCGGATGATTTCTGCGAGTGCCTCGGGGTTTTGCTCGGCAATGCGCTGCATTGCGCGCTTTGGCTGGTTTTCGCGGGGGGCGCGGCCCGGTGGTTCGGCAGTGGCGGCCGTCCCCGCAGCGCTTCCAAGATTCTTGCAGCGCTGTGAGCAAAAAGGCCGGAAACGAAAATCCGCCATTGGCCGTTTGCAGCGCGTGCAGTTGTATTGGGCCGGGCCGGCCGGCGACGCAGCCCCATTGCTGTTCATGCAGCGCATTATAACTGGGCTGCGCGGGCTGCATCAAGCTATGCGGCGCGTGCCGGGCGTAAAATTTGCGGGTACTTTTAGGGGGCGACCATGGACTTTTTATTTGTGATCCACAGCCACCTGCGCTGGGTGGTTGCACTGGCGGGCGTTGTTGTGCTGGTGCGCATGGCTGCCGGCTGGGCACTGCACAGCGCCTACACGGCGCTGGACCGCGTGTTGGCCACCAGTTTTGGCCACATTGTTGCGGTGCAGGTGCTGTCGGGCTACACCTATCTCGTTTGGAGCGGCGTGCTCGGCGCCGGCTTTCCGCGGGCACGCTTGGAGCATGCATTCACCATGACCGTTGCGGCGCTGCTGGCGCAACTGCCGTTTTTGTGGAAGGGAGCCGCGGACGGAACACGCTTCCGTAATAACACGGTGTTGCATGCAATCGTGCTGGTGCTGGTATTTACCGGCGTGGTGCAACTGCGTGGCGGGTGGGTTTGGTAATTCCAGCTCCTATAACCGGTCAAATCCGCCCCTAAACAGCTTCTGCGCCAGCTAGTTCTTTTTGATAAAATTTTCACAAAGAGAACCAAAATGTCCGCCTTAAAAATATTGCGTCTTGGTTTGTTTCAGTTCGCAGCGGGCAGCCTCTCGGTGCTGTTTCTGGGCGTGCTCAACCGCGTGATGCGCGTAGAGCTGGGCCTGAGCCTGTTTTCAGTTACGCTGCTATTGGGCGGTGGACATTACCTTGGAGCCCTGGTTGCAATTCCATTCGGCTATTACAGTGACGGCAACCGCATCCTCGGTTATCGGC
The DNA here is from genome assembly GCA_947503585.1 of Anaerolineales bacterium. Classification (GTDB taxonomy): domain Bacteria; phylum Chloroflexota; class Anaerolineae; order Anaerolineales; family UBA11657; genus BD1. Next base: position 8,148 of record CANNEJ010000039.1, read on the forward strand.
GGTCGCTTTATGTGGTGCTTGGTGCGCTTGTGGCGTGCAGTGTGCTGCTTGGCGCGCCCTGGGTGGCGCGCTGGCTGGCGGCGCATCCCACGCCCCTGAACTACGGGCTTGCGTTCCTTTATTTTTTGTGTGAGGGCATTGCCACTTTTGTGGCCGGCACTGCCTATCTGGCGCTGATAGCTGAACGCAACAGCAGTGCCAGTCGCGGCCAAGCCACCAGCCTGGTATGGACAATGCTGATGGTTGGCATTATCACAACCGGCATTGGCGCCGGCGCATACCTTGGCGATTACAAGTTTGAGAATCTGGTCGAGCTTTTTTCTATTGCGGTTGGCGTGGCGCTGGTACTGACGCTGGTGGCTTTGTGGCGCCAGGAGCCGCGCGAGACGGGCAGTGTGCTGCGCGCCCGGCGCGGCTTGCGGACCGCAGCCCTGCAGGTATTGCGCAGCGGGCACTCGCGGCGCTTCGCGTTTTTTCTGATGGTGGGCATGTTTTCGTATTTCATGCAGGATGTGATTCTGGAGCCGTTTGGCGGCGAGGTATTTGGCCTTTCGGCCGCGAGCACAACGCGATTCAACGCTTACATGGGTGCCGGCTTGATTGGCGGCATGCTGCCCGGCAGCCTGCTGCTCATACCGCGCATTGGCAAAAGCGCAGTGGCGCAGATTGGATGTGCGATCTTGGTGCTGGCGTTTGCGCTGCTTGCTGCCAGCGGCTTTGCCGCCAGTGACGCGGTGCTGCCGCTGTTGATAACGCTGCTGGGATTGGGCGCGGGCTTTTTTACTGTGGGCAGTGTGGCGCTGATGATGGACATGACGCTCAAAGAGCACACTGGTTTATTTGTGGGCGTATGGACGCTGGCGCAGGCCGTGGCCAAGGGCCCGGCTTCGCTAGTGGCGGGAGCGCTGCAGAGTGTGTTTGCGGCGCTGGGTGCGCCAGCCGGCCAGGCCTACGGGGCCGTGTTTGCAATTGAAGCGCTGGGCATGTTGTGTGCACTCATGCTGTTGCGGCGGGTTGAGCCGCAGGCACTGCAGCAGGAATTTATTTCGCGCAGCCAACCCGCTGCGCAGGGCTTCGACCAAGCCTCGCAGAACCGCGCGTAGCACTTCCGGCGGCGCCTCCCAACGAACGGCTTTTCGCAGCGTTGGTTGCGGCCAGCGAAACGCACACAACTTGTAGCTGCACTGGAAGCCTGATACGCGGCAGTAAAATGCCGCTTTATAGAGCGTAGGCTTAATGCGATTACCCCAGCAGTATAAATTTATATGTTCGCTTCTCTGGCGCAAGCAGCGCGGATTGGCATAGACGCAATCATCATGAATGCGCCAATGAATGCCAGTCGGGCCAGCGCTTGAGTAAACGCGCGGCGCAGGCTGCAACCACATTGCTGCATCTCGAGCAGCAGGTGGTGGCCTGTACACGCTGCCCGCGGCTGCGCGCCTATTGCAAGCGTGTGGGGCGTGTGCGCAAACCGGCATTTGCCAGCGAGGAGTATTGGGCGCGGCCGGTGCCGGGTTTGGCGATGCGCAGGCACACCTGCTGATTGTGGGTCTGGCACCCGCAGC
>CANNEJ010000040.1 GCA_947503585.1 Anaerolineales bacterium
CTGCGCTGCAGCCGGCAGCTGTGGCGCTGCACTTACATTCACGCCAAAGCCCAGCACCACCCACTCGCAGCGGTCGCCGGCAAAGCTGCTTTCCGCCAGCACGCCGCAAACTTTGCGGCCGCCCAGCAGCACATCGTTGGGCCACTTTAGCAGCGCATCTACCCGGGTGAGGGCCGTGATGGCGCGTTGCGCAGCCAGGCCGCCCAGCAATGCCAAGTGCGCGGTGTGGGCTGCCGCCAGCGCCGGCCGCAAAATGACTGTTGCGGTGAGTGCGCTGCCCGGCGGCGCCAGCCAGTGGTTGCCGGCACGGCCGCGGCCGGCAGTCTGCGCAGCGCTCACCACCAGCGTTCCAGCCGGGGAGCCGGCAGCCGCCAGCTGCTTGGCAACATCGTTTGTGGAGCCGATGCTGTCAAACCAGTGCAGCGGATGGCCCAGTGCCTGGCCGGCCAGCGCTGCGTTAATCCCGTCCTCAGTGAACATGAGTCATTGTTGCAAAAAGGTGGTAGTGGCATGAACCAACTGGCGCAGCCCTAAGCGCCACGGGCCATAACCACGATGCGGCCACGTTTGACAGAGCGCGGTGCCACAAGCGCCAGCACGCGCATCAGTCGCTTAAAGTAGGGTGGCAAGCCCGGCAGCGCCACCACTGCGAAGCCCAGGCGCAGGTAGTAGGCCACAAGTTTGTCCGTGCACATCAAGTGCAGTGCAGCCGGGTGGCGGGCGATGCAATCTGCAACCAGTTGGGCGCCAATCGCGCGGCCGCGCCAGTCTCGTTCCACTGCAAGTGAGGCCAGCTCGACGGTGCCATCGCGGTGCACCTTGAGCTGGACACAGCCGATAATTTTTGAATCAGCGACTGCAACTGTAAACCGGCGCCAGCGCAGCCCCAGGCGGTTTATGCGCGCACGCCGAATAACAGCGCGAATGCGGCGCATGTCCCGTGGTTGTGCCGCGCGCAGCACAATTTGTGTTTCAGCGCTCATCCACTTAGTTTACAGGGGTTGCGGGTTACGCCGGCCAGACAGGTTAAAACAAAAACGGACCGCGCTTTTGCAGTCCGTTTTTGTGCAGGGTTGCAGGGTTCGTCTTTTAGACGGCGTCTTTCAGCACCTTGAGCACGCGCGCCTTCACAACGTTGCGCGCGGGCTTTGCCTTTACTTCCATCATTTCCCCCGGCTTGAAGGGGTTTGCGCGGACACCAGCGGGGCTGGCCGCCTTGATGGTCACGCTCAGCTTGACCATGCCGGGCACCACAAACAGGCCCGGTCCCTTCTTTCCCAGTTCCTGGTGGGCAAGTTCGCCAAGCGCACCCATTACATGGGTCACCTGTGATTTGCTCAGGCCCGTCTTTTCTGCGACGAGCGCAGTAAGCTGGGATTTGTTCAACGGTTTCTTTGCATCTGCCATGATTATCTCCTTGGACTGAATCTGCCTAGATTCTTGCACATCTTGGATTTTTGCGCAAGGGGTAAATGGGGGAAAATTTTGGGGGCTGGCTGCCCCCTAAAAAGCAGGGCTGCCAGCCCGAAACTGCAGCTGCGTGCGGTAGAGCGCCTGTGCACGCACCTTAAACGCCTAATTAATTGGGGATTGCAGCGCGCGCCAGTTGGTCCACCCTTTCATTGCGCGGGTCTCCATTGTGCCCGCGCACCCACAGCCATTGCACGGTATGGCGTTTTTCCGCGTCTAACAGCTGTTCCCACAGGTCGCGGTTGGCAACGGGTTTGCGTGCCTGCGTGCGCCAGTTTTTTTTCTGCCAATTGGCAAGCCATTCTGTAATTCCGCGCTGCAAGTATTCAGAGTCCGTGCTGACGCGCACGGCGCTCGGCGCCGGCAGCGCGCGCAGCGCCTCAATTACTGCGGTCAGCTCCATGCGGTTGTTGGTGGTTTGGCGTTCGCCGCCATATACCGTGCGGGCACTGCCACCACCTTCAATCAGCGCAGCCCAGCCGCCCGGGCCGGGGTTCGGGTCACAGGCGCCGTCGCTATAAATTGTCACCGCGGGCAGCATGCTGTGGCGGGCGTTGCGCTTAGGGCAGCACAGTTGTGGCGGCCATGTTATCCCAGGCCACAACCAGGTCTGCCGTTTCCACGGCGCGCGCGTAAACGCCAAAGTTGCCAAGCGGCGCGATGGAGAGATTGCGCACCACCATCTCATCGACGCGGTTGCCGTTTACGTAGAGCGCGTACGAGTCGCCCACCAGCAGCACACCCACGCGGAATGTGCCGGAGCCGGCGGGCACCAATGGCGATTGCTTTGCGCGCAGTAGTTGATCGTCGCCCTTCACGCGCACGAAGAAACGGTAGCCGCCTTCGCAGGTGATGGTGACCGCAAAGAAGCTGTTCTTGTCCGACTGGAAGACGAGACCATAGTTGTCTTTGGCCCGGCAAGGGCCAACGCGGATATCGCTGTCGTAATAAAAGTTGCGGCCACTGACGGTGTATTTGGGGCCGGCCGACCAGTAATGCGCGCTCTTTTCAATGAACTTAACTTGTAGTGCACCGTCCACGTAAGCGGACTCGGCAAAAGTGCGCAGTCCTTTGCCCCATGTGAAGGCGGCTGGGTCGAAGTTCTCCGTCCACAATGAAGCGCCCAGCGCAAATGGCAGCTGTGGTGTTGCGATGGGCGTGGGTACCACAGTGGGTGCAGGTGTTGCGGTGGGCAATGCCGTTGGCACCAAGGTGGCAGTGGGAATTTCAGTGGGCGCAAGCGTGGCCGTCGGCAGGGGCAGCGCAGTGGCGGCGGGTGCGCTGGTTGCGGGCGGCTGCACAGCAGTGCTGGTGATGGCAGGCGCGGCAGCAGCTGTGGCCGGCACAGTTTCCGCAGCGGCTTGCATTGGGGCAGCGCCGGCGGGCTCCCGGGTCAAAAACCACGCGGTGCCCGCGCCCACAGCTGCCACCAACAAGAGGGTTGCACCCACAGCCCACGCCACGGGAAGGCCGCGCCTGCGCCGGCGTGTGCCTTGCCCCGGGCGTGCCTCGGGCATTGGCTCGTCGGCATTCACCATGCGCACTGTGCGGGGTCCTGTCGGCGCTTGGGCTTCAGCCAAAAGATCTTCTGCGCCAGGCACCTCTTCAGTTTCAAATGTAGTAACAACCGGTTCCGCGCGTTTCAGGCGGTTGCGCAGCGTCCATTCCGGCAGCGCGCGCTTGTCGCCGGCAGCGCGCAGAAACTGCGGCAGTTCGCCATCGTCCGTTGCATCTGAGCCCACCTGCATGCCGGGATCCGGCGCGGGCACTGCAACGGGCGATACATAATCCGGAAAAGCGGGGCTCGTTTCCGTGCCGGCGGCGGGTGTAGCTTCAGTGACTGCTGCGTTGGCGGGCTTTGCCGGCATTGCTTCCAGCCACATCGGCATTACCGGAATCTCCGGCAGCGCGGCCTGCGGCGTGCTGGCCACGTCCTCCACTGGCGCAATCGGCGCCGGCGCAGCCACAAAAACATAATCGAAGAGCAGCTGGTACTGCGCGCTTGTAATTGCGGGCAGGCGGCGCAGGTCTGGCACAGAAGCAAACGGCCGCCCGTCCAGGATGGCAAGCGCAAGGTCAGCCGTCATGCCGGGCAGTTCCAGCAGTGCGCGCGGGCCGCCGCTGTTGAGGTCAAAGTTTGCAGTGTGCCCGGCCGGCGCTGCTTTTGCCACGCGTAAATAATCGCGCAGCTGGTGGTAAAGCTTTTCGCCAATGCCCGGCAGCGCCAGCAGCTCCGGCAGGCTTTGAAATGGGCGCGCCAGCAGAATCTGCTCGGCCAGCGTCAGGCGCATCATGGGCAGGCGCATCAGCTCGGCCATGGTTGCGGAGTTCACATCCAGCCGGCCGCTGCGGTCGGCTGCGCCGAGATCCGCTGCCGCCGGCATTGCGGTTTGCCCTTCCACTTCGGTTTCCGTCTGCTGCCCCACTTGCAGCAGCGGGCGCAATACATGAAAGAGCTTCTCGCCCACGCCCGGCACGTTGCGCAGCGCGCGCACACTGCGGTACGGGCGCGCGCGCACTATTTCGCCCGCCAAAGATTCGCCCACGCGCGGCAATCGCACCAGCTCGGCCATCGTCGCCGTGTTCAAGTCAATCCGCTGCCCGCGCGGCTTCATGATGCTCTAAGTTCCCATGCGCCCGCGTCATCAAAGTACACCTGCAGCCCGGGGTTGCCGTCCGTCTTCGCAAAGAATCCAAAGAAGCCGGCGGCCACGGTTCCGTCATTCACGCTGCCCACGCGTAGGTCATTCACGTAGAACTTCAGATCCGCGCCCTGTGCATGCACGCCCAGCAAGTTTTGCTTGTTGCCGGTTAATACGGCGGCATTGGCGGTGAAGTCTGCAAGCACACTGTATTCGCCGTTGCTGCGCCGCAACACGCGGTACTCGCCACTGCATGAAACGCCAAACAGATAGAGGTTGGCATCATCCTGATAGCGGAACACCAGGCCGTAGTAATCGCCGGTGGTGCAGTTGCGCGGCTCCACCGTACCCTGAAAATAAAAGTTTGCGCCGCGAAACGCGTTTACGCTCCAGCTGATGGCTGGTGCTTGCGTCAGGCTAATCTGCAGACGGTCCTGTGCAATCTCAATCGTCGAATCATTGTTCGTTCCGGTTTGGGTCCAAAAGTCGCCCGGCGCAAATATCTCGGTGAACAACAGTTTGCCAATGTCGGCTTGGGAAAGCGGAGCGTCGTCGGCTGGCTTGACAATTACCGGCGCGGTGCTTGTGGGCGCAACAGTAACCGGCGTGGCCGGCGCGTTGGAGGTTTCTGCCGGCTTGACGGCAACTGCCGGCGCCGGAGGCGGCGCATCAGTTGACACGCTAACGGGCTGCGCAGCGGCTGCCACGGCTGCCGCTGCCGGCCCAAATTGCAGCCAGTCTGCATAGTGCAGCCCAAGCGCTGCTGCCAGCAGCAGCGCAGCAAACGCCCAGCCGGAGAAAAATACCGGCAGCCGGCGGCGGATTTCCCGCCGCACTTCCATTTGATGCTCGGCCAGCGAGAACTGCACGTCCTGCACTTGCAGTGCGCCCGGCGCACCCACTACGACCTCGGGGTACTCCTGCAGCGTCACCCATTCTTCTTCCGTGAGCACATCCACCGTCGGCGCTTCCGGGCGCGGACCGGCGGGCGCAGCGGTTGGTTTGGGTGCCGCGGGCTTGGAAGCGCGCAGGCGTTGTGCGCGTTGCTGGGCGGCGTGCAGTGCGTCGAACACGGGATGTGCCACGCGCTCGGGTGTTTGTGGCTCTGGCTGCACCTCTGGCGCGGGCGGCGGCGTGGCCGGAGCTGGCGCAGCGCTGGTAGTGGCGGCCGGGTTTGGCACCCGGACTTCTGGCTTGGGTGGTGGCACTATTCTGACGCGTGGCGCCACGCCGTCCATGCTAAGCAATGTGCGCTTTTGCAGCGCGATCAATGCGGCAGCGTTCACGCCCTTCACGAGCGACACCTCGGAAAAGTTTTCGAACGGGCGCTCCGCAACCAGGCGCTCAGCAAGCTTGTGGCCCACACCGGGCACAGCTTGCAGCGCGCGCAGGTCGCACGTGTTCAAGTTCACGCGCGCGGGCGGCACCACCTCCGCCACTGCACGCAGCTCGCGCAGCGTTTTGGCGCCAAACCCCGGCATCATTTTTAGTTCGGCAAAGTCCCAAAAAGGGCGCGCTTGCATTATTTGATCTGCTTTGCGCGCATCCAAGTTAGCTGCGCCCAGGAGCGTGGCAAGATCGGCGGTGTTTAAATCAACCAAGGGAGACATGAATTTTCAGAATTTTAGCACCCGCAGCCGGCTGCAGGGCTTACGGGTTTGCGCCGAGCCGGGTCAATGCCGCGCGCGGGGCTTCATAGTTTGCATTCAATTCGGCGGCGGCCGCGTAATCGCTGATGGCAGCTTTTTGGTTTGCGAGCGCCTCGTTGGCGCGCCCGCGCCAAAAAAACGCCTCCTCGGAGCTGCGGTTTGTGCCCAGCGCAAAATCCGCCAGCTGGATCACCTCATTGAATTCTTGCGCCGCAAAATATACGGCGTAGATTTCCGGCTGGTACCACAGCATGCGAAAGGGAATCCCCAATGTGCGCGCCTGGTCAAAACTGTTGCGCGCACCACGGATATCGCCAACAGCGTTCAAGTTGATGCCAAGATTGTAGTAAGTAAGCGCCTGCGCGGTGCCGTCCGTCTGCCGGATTTCTTTCAGGGCGCGCTGCGCTGCGCGGCTGTACGCAATCTCGATGTCCGCCTCTGCGCCCAGCAGCGCCAGCAGCTCCGCATGGCGGGCAGCCGGCACCACCAGCAGGTACGCGTAATTAAACGGGCGCCAGATGTTTAGCAGTTGCGCATCGGTGATGGGTACCTCGGGTCCCTGGTACGTGTCTTGCGTGATGAAGCGCTGCGCGGCGGTGTCGTAGCCAATTAGCAGCGCGTAGTGGCCGGCCCAGCCTTCCTGGCGCAGCTCCAGATCGCGCTCAAAAATTACCGGGAAGCCGGCTGCCAGCAGCCGGCGCACACCGTCAAGCGTGCCGTTGGGCCGCTGCTCGGCGGCAAAACCAATGCTCTCCGCAAAGGCCGCCATCTCAGATACGGACACATTGCGGTCAAGCCGGTTGGGTTTGAGGGCGGCGGCCGTGTTGGCTTGCGTGCCATTCCAGCCCCAAAAGTTTAATGACATGGCAAGCGTGGCGGGGCCGCAGTTGTTCCAGTGCTGCCAGATATGCGTGGTGCCGGAGATCATTACGCGGGGCGGCAGTGGCGCCGCCACCACCGGCGTGGGGAAGGGCTGCAGTTTTCCGCCGGGCTCCACCTCCACTACTGCGCCCGTAGCGGGCGCAGCCGCTTCAGCTGGCGCGGGCGCGCTGCCTGCAGGCCGGGCTGCGGGCAGCGGCACGGTTTGTTGCGGCGGGCTGAAGAAATTCTGCACGCGCACCCGCAGCGTCTCCACGCGCCAATAAAGATGTTCGTTTACAAACGGAATTTGGTAGGCGGCTAGCAACAGCAGCAAACCCATTAGCAGCCACAAACCGGACAACACCAGCCGCATACTTCGCGGCCGGGCAGAGGCGCTATTCATGTTGGCGGGCGGGCCGCCGGCTTAGAACTGAAAGTGGTCCCGCAGCGGGACGCGCCGGCATGAGTAATTGGAAACAAACTCCTGCAGTTTTTCTTCAAGCTCGGAAAACTCTTCGCTTTGCATTACGCGGTCGGCTGTATCCCGGTTTTCAGCCACAAACGCAACCAGGCGGTTAGGGTATTCGCCCCAGCCGGTGTGCCACGCTTCCACCATGGAGAGCCCCAGCTTCTCCAGATCCGGAACCATCTTCTTTAGCATGTACTTGTAGTACTCACTGGAAGACTCCGGGTTGATGTCATAGTTCATTAGAACCTTTACATAGCCCTGCAAGTTGTCCATTGGGCGCCCGTTTCCACCACCGCGTGAATCCATAGCGGTAGTATATCATCGGGCCGGGTGCGCCATGCGCCCAAGTTTTTTTGAACGGAGCAATTATGTTAAATCTGCCGCGCATTCGTGCCAACTTCCCCGCGCTCAGCCTGCGGGATGCGGGCCAAGCCCGCGTTTACCTGGACAACCCGGGCGGAACACAAGTGGCGCAGCAGGTACTGGACCGCATGCAGCACTATCTGGTGCACAACAACGCCAACAATGGCGGCGCCTTTCGCACCTCGCGCGATTCGGATGTGATCCAGGCCGAGGCGCATAGTGCCATGGCGGATATGTTGAATGCTGCGTCTCCGGCAGAAATCATCTTCGGCCAAAACATGACCAGCCTGACATTTGCAATGTCGCGCTCGCTGGCGCAGGGCTGGCAAGCCGGTGACGAACTGGTGGTGACCCGGCTGGACCACGATGGCAATATTGCGCCGTGGCTGGCGGTGGCCGCCGACCGCGGCCTGACGGTGAAATGGCTGGATGTGGACGTGGAAGACTGCACCCTGCAAACGGAGCAGCTGCAGCAACTGCTGACGCCGCGCACAAAGCTGGTGGCCGTGGGCTATGCATCCAACGCGGTCGGCACGGTGAACCCGATTGCGCAGATTGCAGCGCAGGTGCATGCGGCCGGTGCGCTGCTCTTTGTGGATGCTGTGCAATGGGTGGCGCACGGCCCCACGGATGTGCAGGCGCTGGGCGCCGACCTGCTGGCTTGCAGCGCCTACAAGTTTTTTGGCCCGCATCAGGGTGTGCTGTGGGGCCGGCAAGCACTGCTGGAGCAGCTGCCAGCCTACAAAGTGCGGCCGGCTTCCGCCAATCCGCCCGGCAAATTCGAAACCGGCACGCAGAGCCACGAAGGCCAGGCCGGCGTGCTGGGCGCGGTGGATTATTTTGAATGGCTCGGCGCGCACGAGGGCGGTGCGCATGCGGCGCAGTTCAAGCACCTGCAGGGGCGCCGGCACACGCTGGGCTGCGGGCTGGCTGCCATTCAGGCTTATGAGCGCACGCTCAGCCAGCAGCTGATTGAAGGCTTGCAGCGCATTCGCGGCGTGCGCGTCTATGGCATCACAGATGCGCAGCAGTTTGCGGAGCGCGTGGCAACGGTGTCATTCACCTTGGCCGGCTACACGCCGCGCGAGGTGGCAGAGGCACTGGGCGCGAAAAATATTTTTGTGTGGGATGGCAATTACTATGCGGTGGAAGTTGTGGAGCGCCTGGGCCTGGCGCACAACGGCGGCATGGTGCGGGTGGGGGCGGTGCACTACAACACACCACAGGAGATCGAGCGTGTACTGCAGGCGGTTGAAGATTTGGCTGCAGCCCGCAAGCCGTAGGCTGATACTGGCGTAAAAGTGTGGTGCCCCGGGAGGGATTCGAACCCCCGGCCTAGGCGTTAGGAGTGCCTCGCTCTATCCAACTGAGCTACCGGGGCGCGGCAGCGCTGCGCGGGTATTGTAGTGGGCGGGCACCAGACCCGCAAGGCGCGGCCGCTGCTAGTCGATGCTGCCGGTAGTCAGTGCGCGCTTCACCTCGCCTATGATGCGCGTGACCGGAATATCGCGCGGGCAGGCATTGGTGCAGTTGAAGGCGGTGCGGCAGCGCCACACGCCCATTTGACCGTTGAGCACTTCGAGGCGCTCACTGGCAGCGCGATCGCGCGAGTCAAACACAAAGCGGTGCGCCTGCACAATAGCCGCCGGCCCCACGTACTTGTCGTTCGCCCAGAATGACGGGCATGAGGTGGTGCAGGCGGCGCACAGAATGCACTTGGTGCCCTCCACAAAGCGCTCTTGCTCGGCTACGGTCTGCGTGCGCTCGCGCCCGTCTGCCGGCAGCTCGGGGTTTACCAGGTATGGCATCACCGAGCGGTAGTGCTCAAAGAACGGCTCCATGTCCACGATCAGATCTTTGATGACACGCAAGCCGTGCAGCGGCTCGATGGTGATGGATGTGCCGGCATCGCGAATGAGCAGTTGGCACGCCAGCCGGTTGCGGCCGTTGATGCGCATGGCGTCAGAGCCGCACACGCCATGCGCGCACGAGCTGCGCAGATTAAACGTCCCGTCCTGAAACCATTTGATTTTTTGCAGTGCATCCAGCACGCGGTCCGTGGGCTCTACTTCCACTTCGTAGTCGCCCCACCACGCCTCAGTATCGCGCTCGGGATTGAAACGTTTGATCTTAAGATGTACTTTCATTTGGTGGTTGGTTGTGGGTTGGAATGCAAATAGATGCGCTAATACTTGCGCTCTTTGGGTTCGAAGCGCCCGAGCCGCACTGGCCGGTCTCCAAAATTCAACGTGG
>CANNEJ010000041.1 GCA_947503585.1 Anaerolineales bacterium
CTTTGCCAGCCGGTCACGCGGAATAACTTGCGTGCTCACCGGCTCCACCGGCAAGCCCAGTTCCGCGGCCAGCAGCGCTTCCACGCGCGGCGGCAGCACCGTGTAATTGCCCACAGCGCCGGAAAGCTGCGCCGTCAGCTCATGCTGCGCATAGTGCTGCAACTCTGCCGCGCGGCGCTGCAGCTCCGCGTAAAACGAAAGCCACTTTTGCGCCAGCAGCATTGGCTCCGCGTACATGCCGTGCGAACGCCCGATGCACAGCACATCCGCACTGTGCGCGGCGAGCGTCCATAACTGGCGCAGCACGGCTTGCAGCTCTGCCTGCACAATCTGCAGCGTCGCGCGCAGCTGCAACGCCAGCGCCGTATCAATGATGTCCGACGACGTGGCGCCGAAATGCACAAAGCGCGCCACGGCCGGCGGCAGCTGCTCCGCCAGCGATTCGCAAAATGCCACCACATCGTGCTGCGTGCGCCGCTCCAGCTCCGCAATGCGCGCCGGATCAATGCGCGCTGTGGCCTGCATCAAAGCCGCCGCGCCGGCCGGCACGCCATATCCGCCGGCAGTTTCCAGCGCGCGCAGCAGCGCCGTCTCCACCTGCAAAAAGCACTCAAACTTGCCGGTATCGCTCCAGATGCGTGCCACATCCGCGCACTCGTAGCGCGCAATCATGCAGCCCGCCCTCTTATAATTGCCGCGGTCGCATCAAGCGGCCGGCAAAGTGGCAAAGGATCAAAATGAAAACTCTCGCAATCATCGGCGCACAATGGGGGGACGAAGGCAAGGGCAAGGTCACCGACTTTTTTGCCAGCCGCTGCGATGTGGTGGTGCGCTTCCAGGGCGGCAACAATGCCGGCCATACGATTGTTGTCGATGGCCGCAAAATCGTGACCCATCTGGTTCCCTCGGGTATTTTGACGCCGCACGCTCTTTCCATTATAGGACACGGTGTGGTGCTGGATCCGCGCAGCTTTGCACAGGAGCATGCGGACCTGACCGCAGCCGGTGTATCCATCAGCCCCGCCAACCTGAAGATCTCGCTGCACTGCAACATCATCACCAGCTATCACCGCTTGCTGGATGGCGCCCGCGAAACGCAGGGGGCGGTAAAGCTCGGCACCACCGGGCGCGGCATTGGCCCGGCCTATGAAGACCGAGCCGCGCGGCGCAGCCTGAAGCTGGCCGACCTGCTGGATGAAAAACGACTGCATGCGCAGCTCGCGCAAGTGCTGGATGAGAAGCAAATCCTGTTTGCGCAGCGTTACCACGTGGACTACCCGTCTTTACAGGATGAAGGCGCCGCGCTGCTGGCCTTGGGCGAATTCCTCCGCCCGTATGCTGCCGACACCTTTAGCCTGCTGCATGAACTGCAGTCCCGGCAGCGCAAGATATTGTTTGAGGGCGCCCAGGGCATCCTGCTGGATATTGACTACGGCACCTATCCGTTCGTAACTTCATCCAGCACCGGGCTGGCGGGAATTTATGCCGGCGCCGGTTTGCAGGGCGCGCCTGACGAAGTCATCGGCCTGTGCAAGGCCTACACCACGCGCGTCGGCAGCGGCCCCTTCCCCACCGAGCTAACGGATGACACTGGCACCACTCTGCGCGAGCTCGGCGGTGAGTACGGCGCCACCACCGGCCGGGCGCGGCGCTGCGGCTGGCTGGACCTGCCACTGCTGCGCTACGCGGTGCGTGCCGGCAATCTCACCTCACTCGCCCTTACCAAGCTGGATGTATTAGCCGGGCTGCCCGCGCTGCAAGCCTGTGTGGCGTATGAATATGACGGGCAGCGATTGGATGTGGCCTTTCCGGGCATGGACCTCGCACGCGTGCGCCCCGTGTATGAGGTGCTGCCGCCGCTGCAGGATGCTGCCGGATTGGGAGCTGGCAGTCTGCCGCCAAGCGTTGCAAATTATGTTGCCTTTATCGAAAGGCACCTGCAAATCCCGGTGGGCCTGTTGTCATTCGGCCCGGAGCGCAGCCAGCTGCTCCAGCTGCGCCAGTATTTTTAGCAGCGCAGCAAAACTACTGCGGGCTTACCGCTACCCGTCCAACACCTGATTGCGCAGCATCCCGATGCCGCTGATCGTGATCTGCACATCGTCGCCCGCCTGAAGCGTGAAGTCATCCGGCGGCACAAGGCCGGTGCCCGTCATAAGGAAGACGCCGGCGGGGAATGCGTTGTAGCGCCCGAGGTAGCCGCCCAGCTCCGCAACCGTGCGCTTCATCTCGCGCGTGCTCGTCTCGCCGGTGAAAACCGCAGCCCCGGCACGCTCGATGCGCAGCCCGATGGTTGCGCCGGGCTGCAAGTCCAGGTCTGGCAACAGCGTAATGGCCGGCCCAAGCGCACAGCTACCCGTATAAATTTTTGCTTGCGGCAGGTAGAGCGGGTTGGCGCCCTCGATATCGCGTGAAGACATGTCGTTGCCAACGGTATAGCCCACCACCTGCATGTCAGGCGCAAACAAAACTGTCAGCTCCGGCTCGGGTACATTCCAAAACGAATCACCGCGGATGCGCACCGGCGCGTGCGGACCCACCACGCGCTGCGGCGTGGCTTTCATAAAAATTTCCGGGCGCTCCGCAGCGTAAACTTTGTCGTAGACCCCGATGTTGTGCGCCTCTTCTTCGCGCGCCTCACGGCTGCGCCGATAAGTTACGCCGGCGGCCCATACCTCTTGCTCATCCAGCGGCGCCAGCAGGTGCGCGCGGCTTGCGTCGGGCGCCACCAGCAAGTCCGCCCAAAGCGCAGCCGGCTGCGCAGCTGCCACCGTGGTGCGCAGCAACTCAATTGCCTGCGCCAGCCCTGCACGCGCAACAAATTGCATCCAGGTGTTTAGCGTTTTCAGGCTCGCCTGGCTGCCAGCCGTCAGGTCATACACCTGCCCGGCACGCACGGCCGCCAGCCGCGCGCCACTGCCCGGCAAAAAGTAACGGCAGAGCTGCAGATTGGGTTCCATCGGGGTTTGTTTTGTGGCGTGAAAAGAATGGCGGCGTGAGAATACTTCAGAAGCGCCAGCGGCGGGGCTCTCAATCAACCCGCCGCCAGACAAAGGCGGTCCCGACGGGATTCGAACCCGCGATCTCTGCCTTGACAGGGCAGCATGTTAACCGCTACACCACGGGACCGGATACGGGAGTATAACATCCGCTAAAAATGGGCGTCAAGCACGGTGTACTTGCTGCCCGTGGAGCGCTCGGTTATCATCGGGTGCCGGCGCAAAAAAACCGCTGCCCGGTGGCAGCGGTCGGCAGGCGGGAAACAGTTGTGCGGGCGGCTAGGTCTTGGCCAGCGCCTTCATGCACTTGGTGCACATCGTCACCTGCAGGCGCCGCCCGTCTTTCATGATGGTGGTTTTTTGCAGGTTGGGTTTGAAGGTGCGCCGGGTGGCGTGCATAGACTTGGGCACATTGCGCCCAAATCCGGTAATCTTGTTGCAGGTAACACACTTAGCCATGAACTTTATCTTCCTCGCCCAGTATTGTACCACGCTCAACCGGCAGGTCCGGCAGGCGGCAGCCCGATGAAAGCCGCTGCCCCACCGCCCGGCCGCATTCAAATTGCGCCCGCAGCCATTGCAAAAATTGCGGCGCATAGTGCGCGCCTCTCTTACGGCATTGTGGGCATGGCTGCAAAGGATACCGCGGACATGCTGGCCGGCGCGCTCACGCCGGACGCTCACAAGGGTGTGCACATACGCATCAATGCGGATGAAACCGTCACAATTGATATCTACGTCATTTTGGAACATGGCACCAACATTCAAGCCGTAGCCCGCAGCGCTGCCAACACGGTGCGCCACCATGTGCAGCTGGCCACCGGCCTTACTGTGCAGCAGGTCAACGTGCTGGTGCGCGGCCTGCGGATGGCATCCGGTAAATAGGGCGCGGCATTGGAAGAACACGCCCGGCAGGTGGACGGCCCCGGACTCCGCGCGCTGGCAGAAGCCGCCTGTACCTGGCTGGCGACCAATCACGAGGCAGTCAACGCGCTCAACGTTTTCCCCGTTCCGGACGGCGACACCGGCACGAACATGCTGCTCACCATGCGCAGTGCCTGCAACGAGATGGTGCCGGGCGAGCCGCATGCCGGCAAGGTGGCGCATGCGCTGGCGCATGGCGCACTGTTGGGCGCGCGCGGCAACTCGGGCGTAATCCTCTCGCAAATATTGCGCGGGCTGGCACGCGGCTTGGAACAGCATCCCGCGTTTGGCACCGCGCAACTCGTGCGCGCATTGCATGAGGCGCGCAACACCGCCTACCGCGGCGTGGTACGGCCGGTGGAAGGCACGCTGCTCACCGTAATCAAAGATGTGGCGGGCGCAGCGCAGCAGGCAGACCCGCAGACCTCAGACATTGCAGCGCTGCTCGCGCTGCTGGTGGAGGCCAGCAGCGCCTCGGTACTGCGCACGCCGGACCTGCTGCCCGTGTTGAAGGAAGCCGGGGTGGTGGACTCTGGCGGTTTTGGCTTGCAAGTACTGCTCGAGGGTATGCTGCGTCACTTGCGCCAGGAACCGCTGGATGTGGTGCTGCACACGGCGCGCCATCCGTTGAGCGCTGCGGCCGTGAGCGCAGCCCTGGACGCCGTTGAGCCCGGCCAGGAGTGGGAGGTAGTGGTGGACTTCCGCCCCAACCAACCACTCGACCTGCAATCGTTCTATAAGACACTCGAAAAATTTGGCGGCTCCATTCAGGTGGGCGAAGGCGCCGCCAACTACAAGATGCATTTGCACTTGCCCAGGGAGCTGCGGCTGAAGGCCGTTGAGTACGCGGAATCTTTGGGCACCGTGGTAAATGTGCACATGGAAAACTTGCTCGACCAGGTGGCGCAGGCGCAAGCCGCTGCGCCGGTGGAAGTGCAAGCCGGGCAGCTGCTGGCCGTGGTGGTGGCGCCGGGCATTGGCTTCAACCGGTTGCTGGCGCGCCCCGGCGTGGCGGTCATCTCTGGCGGGCAGTCCATGAATCCCAGCACTGAAGATTTGCTGCGCGCGTTTGCCAATCTTCCCGTAGCGGATGTGATATTGCTGCCCAACAATAAAAACATTCAGATGGCTGCCGAGCAGGCCGCCAATCTCAGCGACAAGCGCGTGCGGGTGCTGCCCACGCGCAACATGCCGCAGGGCATTGCAGCCATGCTGGCGTTTGACCCGGATGGCGAGTTTGAGCCCGTGCTTGCGGAAATGCAAACGCGCATGGCTGAAGTGCACACCGGCGAGCTGACCAACGCCACGCGCACTGTGACTCTGGATGGCATCGCGGTGCGCGAGGGCCAGTTCATCGGGCTGCACGATGGCACCCTGGCCTGCGCCACAGAAACACTAGCGGGTTGCGCATTGCAGCTTTTGCAAAAGATGGGCGCCGCAGAGTTTGATCTGCTGACGCTCTACCATGGCGCAGCAATCGGGCCGGTTGAAGCCGCTGCGCTGCGCACCGAAATTGCGGACATTTATCCCCAGCTGCAGACGGAGATTTACTCCGGCGGCCAGCCACATTACCACTATATTCTTTCCTTGGAATAAACGGCCGGCAGGCGGCCAATTCACAGTTACAATCCAACCGTTCTTTATATGACTGCTGCCATCGAGACCCTGCGAAAAATCCTGCAGCTGGAGTCCCAAAAGGGCTTTCAGAACAACTGCGTGGTGGGCGGGCTGGATAAAGCCGCGCCCATGTGGCGCCAGCAAGCTGCGCAGTCTGCGTTGCCGGCTGGTTTTGTGGGAACGCTTGCTACCGGGCTTGCCAACTACCCCGGCCTGCCAGAGGGGCGCCGGCCACAGGCGGTAGCCGAGATGCTGGCGCAGCTAGACCTACTGGCTGCCGGCGTGCCGGTTGCCAAACCGCCGACAGCTGTGCAACCGCGACCACCAGCGCAACCGCGACCACCAGCGCAACAAGGCACAAAGCAAAACGCGCAGCAAGCCCACACCAAAAAGCAGCGCAGCCAGCCAGTTGAGCGCGAACGTCCGGTAGCGCCCCGCCCCGTACCAGCCGCCGCCGCAGCGCCCACCGAACCAGACCCCAACATGCAGCTGGACTCGCTGCTCACGGTGATCCCCGGTATTGGGCCAAAGTTTGCGGAGGTGCTTAGCAAGCTGGGCCTCACGCGCCTCAGCGACACCCTGCGCTATTTTCCGCACCGCTATCTGGATTACTCTGCGCTCAAACCCATCAACCGCATTGAGTACGGTGACCAGGCCACAATCATTGGCACAGTGCGCGAGGTAAGCGGGCGCAAAGTAAAGGGCGGCCAGCTGCACGTGGTGCGCGCAGTAATTGGCGACAGCACCGGTGAAATTGAGTGCACCTGGTTTAACCAGCCGTGGCTGCAGGACCAGCTGCGCACTAGTTTGCAAATTCAAGTGAGCGGTCGCGTGGATATGCAGCTTGGCCGCCTGCTGCTCTCCAGCCCGGACTGGGATGAAGTGGACAGCGAGGCGCTACACACCGGGCGCATCGTGCCGATCTACAACCTCACAAAGGGCCTGGGCGGCAAACAGCTGCGGCGCTGGATGCATGCCGCCGTGTACGGCGTGGCACCGCGCGTACCCGACCCGCTGCCTGCAGCTCTGCGCGAGAAACTGCAAATGCAGAGCCTGCCTGCCGCGCTGGCGGCCGCGCACTTTCCGCAAAACCAATTGCAGCTGGACGCAGCGCGCCAGCGCCTCGCATTCGATGAATTGTTTGCTTTGCAGCTCAACTTGCGGCAGCAGCGCGCAGAGTGGCAGGCGCAGCCCGGGCACGCGCTGGCCGAGCCCGCGGGCTGGCTGGCCGGCGCTATTGGCACGCTGGCCTTTCCGCTTACCGGTGCACAGCAGCGCGTACTGGCCGATCTGCTTGCCGACATGGCGCGCCCCGTGCCCATGAAGCGCTTGATCCAGGGCGATGTGGGCTCCGGCAAAACCGTGGTGGCTGCGCTGGCGCTGGCGCTGGCCGTGCGCAACGGCGTGCAGGGCGCAATCATGGCGCCCACCAGCATTCTGGCAGAGCAGCACTTTCGCACAATGCGCACACTGCTCGCTGCCTTCCCGCAGCTGGATTTGGGCGGTGCCGACACGCCCGCCATCCGCCTGCTGCAAGGCAGTACGCCGGCCGCAGAGCGCGCCGCCATCGACGAAGGCCTGCGCACCGGCGCCGTAAAAGTGCTCGTGGGCACGCACGCAGTCATTCAAGCACAAGTGCACTTCGCCAAGCTGGGGCTGGTGGTGGTGGACGAACAGCACCGCTTCGGCGTGTTGCAGCGCGCCGCACTGCGTGAGAAGGGCATGCACCCGCATTTGCTGGTGATGACAGCCACGCCCATCCCGCGCTCGCTGGCGCTCACTATTTACGGCGATCTGGATCTTTCTGTGATTGACGAGATGCCGCCGGGCCGGCAGCAAGTGCAAACGCATTTGGTACAGCCCAAAGAGCGCGAGCGCGCCTACGGCTTGGTCCGCAAAGAAGTGGCCAACGGCCATCAGGCCTACATTATTTGCCCGCTGGTTGAAGACAGTGACAGCCCGGACACCAAGGCCGTAGTAGAGGAACATGAGCGCCTGCAGCGCAGCGTGTTCCCGGAGCTGCGGTTGGGCCTGCTGCACGGCCGGCTGCGCCCCGCGGAAAAGGATGCGATAATGCTGGCGTTTCGGGCGGGTGAGACACAAATTCTCGTGGCAACCTCTGTGATTGAAGTGGGCGTGGATGTTCCTAACGCAACCATCATGCTGATTGAGGGCGCCAACCGATTCGGGCTGGCGCAGATGCACCAGCTGCGCGGGCGCGTGGGCCGCGGCGCCGACCAGTCTTACTGCCTGTTACTGCCGGAGCCCGGCACGGGCGGCGCGGCAGCAGCGCGCAACAATTCCAACGAGCGCCTCAAGATAATGGAAAGCACCACCGATGGCTTTGTGCTGGCCGATAAAGATTTGGCCATGCGCGGCCCGGGCGATTTCCTGGGCACCCAGCAAGCGGGCTTCGTTGACCTGCAGATGGCGCGCCTGAGCGACTTGAAGTTGATTGAATTGGCGCGCAAGGAAGCGGACTTGCTGTTCAAGCAGGATCCACTGCTGGCGCAGCCCGAACACCAGCAGCTGGCAACCCTGGTGGCGCAATCCGCCGCCGGCGCAAATGGAGACGTAAGTTGACAACCGCAGCGGACCGCGCCCAATGATCCGGCGCGCTGTGTTCCCCGGCACCTTTGACCCGGTGCATTGCGGCCATATTGATGTGGCGATGCGCGGCAGCAAACTGTTTGATACTGTAATTGTTGCCGTGTACGACAAGCCGCTCAAGAATCTTTTATTCTCTCCGGAGGAGCGCATTGATTTGGTACGCCAGGCGTTTGCCGGCAACGCTGGCATTGAGGTCACGGGCTACAGTTCCCTGACTGTGGACTTTTGCCGGACTGAAAACGCCGCAGTGATTCTGCGCGGGCTGCGCGTGTTCTCAGACTTTGAATATGAATTCCGCATGGCGCTCGCCAATCACCGGCTGGCGCCCGCGATTGAAACTGTGTCGCTGATCACCCGTGAAGAGCTGAGCTTCATCAACTCCACCACGGTGCGCGAGATCGCATCTTTGGGCGGAGATGTGAGCTCGATGGTACCGGACTTTGTATGCGCTGCACTGGCAAAAAAACTGCAGGGCAGCCACCCGCCGGGCGGGCAGCCCGCCCCCAGGAGCTAAAGGCGCATGGACATTCTGCATCTGGTTGACCGCCTCGAGGAGCTGGTAAACCAATCCCGCTTGATCCCATTCTCAAAAAATGTGATGATCAACGAAGACCGCTTGATCGACATCATCGATCAAATGCGCGTATCTGTGCCGGACGAAACCAAGAAGGCGCAAAAGGTGCTGGCGGACCGTGACCGGCTGCTGGCGCAGGCCACTGAGGAGGCGGAGCGCTACAAGGAAATTGCGCGCCGCGAGCGGGACATGATGGTGGACCAGGAACAGATTGTGCAGCATGCGCGCATTCGGGCCGAACAAATTGCGGAAACCGCGCGGCGCGAGGCGGCCGGGATTGTGGGCGAATCAGATGAATATGCCACACAAACGCTGGCCACCATGGAAACCGAGATAATGCGCGTCCTGCAACAAGTGCGCAATGGAATCTTGCTTCTGCGCACACAGCGCGGCAACCGCGACAATGACCCCGAGGAACCGGATGCTTGACGCACTGCGGCCCGCCGCAATATAATAGCGGTTCGCGCAAGCCAGCCCGCAGCCCAAGGAGCCCAACATGACCCCCCTTCCAAAGCGCCGACATTCCACCGGCCGCCGTGACCGGCGCCGCGCGCATGATGCGCTGACCGCACCGCATTTGATTGTGTGCTCGCATTGTGGCGAAGCCCAGCTGCCGCACCGCGTGTGCGGAAAGTGCGGGCATTACAACAAGCGCGAGATTATCGCAAAGTCCAAGTAGCCCTTGTGGCTGGCAGTGCCGGCCGTTCCTGCCCCAAACAGTGCAGAGGCCGTACTTACACGGCCTCTTTTTATGAATGCGTTCTCCCGAAATACCATCGCAATAATGTTTCCCGGCCAGGGCTCGCAATATGTGGGCATGGGTGCGGAGCTGGCGCAGGGCTCTCCGGCTGCACGCGCTGTGTTTGCAGCCGCAGACGACCTGCTGCGCTGGCCGCTTTCCCGCCTGTGCTGGGATGGACCCGCAGCCAAATTGAACGCAACCCAAAACCCGCAGCCTGC
>CANNEJ010000042.1 GCA_947503585.1 Anaerolineales bacterium
GCGCCGGCAAGAATCCGTTGAAGGCCGGCAACGCACTGTGCCTCAGCCCGCTGGTGGAGTTTGCCGAGCCGGATCTCATTAACCGTTTTACGCCGGCGTACATTCCATCCGATCCCGGCTTTCAGCAGCAATGGCACTTGCGCAGCCAGGAAACGCGCGATGTGCTGGCAGGCGCCGACATTGGCGCGACGCTGGCATGGGAGTTGACGCGCGGCTCGCGTGATGTGGTGCTGGCAGTGATTGATGATGGCTTTGAACTGTCGCACCCGGACCTGAGCGGCGCCAACAAAATTGTGCACCCGCTGGACTTTGCGGACATGGATGCAGACCCTTCTGCTGAAGGTAGCAGCGGCGATCTGCATGGCACGCCGTGCGCCGGCATTGCAATTGCCGAAGAGAACGGCTCCGGTGTGGTGGGCGTTGCGCCCGGCTGCGCGTTCATGCCGGTGCGTGTCAGCTTTCGCAAGCGCGACAGCGACTGGGTGCAAATCTTTGACGAGGTCGGGCGCCGCGCGGACGTAATCTCATGCAGCTGGGGGCCGCCGCCCGTGTGGGCGCCGCTGTCACTGGCCCTCTCGGAAAAGCTGCACGAGCTGGCCGAGCGCGGCGGCCCGAACGGGCGCGGCTGTGTGATCGTGTTTGCCGCGCACAACTACAACGCCCCGCTGCAGGATCCCGCCAACACCGGCTTTGAGTGGCGCAGCGCCAGCGACCCCACCGGCGCGCTGCGCTTCACCACCGAGCCCATTGTCAACGGCTGGGCAGCCCATCCTGGCGTCGTAACAGTTGCCGCATGCACAAGCCTAAATCGCAAAGCCGCCTACAGCAACTGGGGCACAGAAGTTTCACTGTGCGCCCCGAGCAGCAACGGACACCCGATTGATCTGCGCAAGACGCTGCCCGGGCTGGGTTTGTACACCACGGACAACGAGCTGCGCAGTTCCGGCTTTATGGCCGGCAGCAGTTTCACATCCGGCTTTGGCGGCACATCCGGGGCAGCGCCCATCGTCGCGGGCGTGGCTGCACTCGTGCGCTCGGCAAATCCGCAGCTAAGCGCGCTTGATATTAAGCGCATTCTGCAAGAAACCGCCGACCAGATTTTGGACGACAGCGCCGACCCGGTACTTGGCTTGCGCCATGGCACATATACAGCCGGCCACTCGCATTGGTTTGGCGCAGGCAAGGTGAATGCGGGCCGCGCTGTGCTGCGCGCCCGCGAACTGCTGCTGGCCGCCAGCGGCGCGGTGCGGGGCAACCCGCGCGCAGACTACAGCCGCGTGTACCTACTGCTGCCGCAAGACAGCGGCGCGGATTGGCTGCAAGCGCTGGTAAGCAGCGGCCAGTGGGCGCGCACAATGTGGACCGTAGGCTTCTCTGCTGATGATGCCGGCGTCGGCGCGCTGGCCCGCCGCACGGTGCTCGCTATCAATCCGGAGCGCTGGGGGGCAGACTTGGACAAGTGGTACGCGGAACACTATCCCGGCACAACTTACGTGGCAGCGCAAGCCGCCTCGCCGCAGCTGCTTACCGAATACTTGGGGACTTATGCAGTGCCCGCGCTGATTGCAGCGCAGCGCGCCAATGGCGGCGCCTCGCAAAGTGCACAAGCCGTTAGCGGCAAGCCGCGCGCACAATACGGGCGTGTGTATTTACTGCTGCCGCAAAGTACACCGGCCGAACATCTAAAGGCGGTGGTGGACAGCGGAGTACTGGTGCGCCATCGTTATTCGGTTGGGTTCTCTGCGGATGATGCCGGCATCGGCGATCTGGACAGCCGCACGGTGCTGGCCGTGAACCCCGAGCAATGGGGCGCGGACTTGGCAGCCTGGTACGCAGAGCACTATCCTGGCGTGTTGTATCAACCGCTGCGCGCCGATACCGCCGACCACTTGCGTGCACTTTTAGCCAGCCGCTAAAGCGCGCTGCGCGCACCCTCACCCGGCACTGCTGAAACTTCCTTTCCGCGGTTGCGTCGGCCCCCGCAAAACTGCAACAAATAACGCTGAATAAAACTGCGAAGGTTATAATCGCGACTCGTGTCTGAAAGCTTGCGAGCCTTTGCGTCCGGTTTGGCGCGTACGCGCCAAACTCTGGTCGGGCGCATCATCAATGCCCTCGGTGCGGGCGGGATAACCAGCGCTACGTGGGAAGAAATGGAGGCGCAGCTGATTGAAGCCGACATGGGCGTGGCGCCAGCGCGGCAGGTGGTGGGCAACCTGCGCAGCTACATCACGCGCACAGGTGTCACCAGCGCTGCCACACTGCACACACAGCTGGCAGCCGAGCTGCGCAGCCTGCTGGCAGATCCGCCGCCCTTTGCGCTGGACGGCGATCCGACGGTGGTGCTGCTGGTGGGCGTGAACGGCGCGGGCAAGACGACGACTGCCGCAAAACTGGCACAGCTTGCGCGCACCCGCTTTGGTGCGCGTCCGCTGCTGGCTGCGTGCGACACATTTCGCGCAGCGGCCGTGGAGCAGCTGCAAACATGGGGCACGCGTTTGGATCTGCCGGTGGTGTCCGGCGCAGCGGGCGCCGATCCCGGTGCCGTGTTGTTTGATGCCGTGGCATCCGCCCGCGCCCGTGGCAACAATCTGGTGCTGGCCGACACCGCCGGCCGGCTGCATTCCAAGTTCAACTTGATGGAAGAACTAAAGAAAGTTCAGCGGGTTGCCGGCAAAGCCAGCGCCGGCGCGCCGCAGCATGTGCTGCTGGTACTGGATGCCGTCTCCGGCCAGAACGCACTGGCGCAGGCTGCCGCCTTCAAAGCTGCCGTTGGCGTAACTGCTGTGGTGATCACAAAACTAGACAGCAGTGCGCGCGGCGGAATTGTGTTTGCAGTGCAGCAGGCGTTGAATCTGCCGGTGCAGTTTGTGGGCAGCGGCGAGCGCCTTGAAGATCTGGAAACATTCAACCCCGATGACTACGTAGCCCGGCTGCTGGCTGCTGAAAGCCAGCGCTAGCGGCGCAAATTATTCTGCGGATCAACACAGGAGAGCAATCGAAATGGCGAGTTTGTTGGCGCGTTTAAATGCAACCAATGTGATGGTGCAGTCGCTCTTGGACCGTCTTTGACTTGCCTGGCAAAGCGGTTCAACTTGCGGAATTAGAGCAGCGCGCGGCAGCGCCTGATTTTTGGGGAGATGCCGCGGCAGCGCGCCAGATGATGCGCACCGCCAACGGCCTGCGCACAGAGCTGCAAACATGGCACGGCCTTTCGCAGCGCCTCGCCGATGCGCGCGAACTGCAGGCGCTCAACGATCCAAGCCTGAATGCCGAGCTTGAGACGGAAGTTACCGAACTGGAATCAACCGCCAACCGGCTGGATTTTGAAACGATCCTGTCCGGCGAGCGCGACGACAGCAATTGCATCCTGCAGCTGCATTCGGGCGCGGGCGGCGTGGACAGCCAGGACTTTGCCGACATGCTGATGCGCATGTACCTGCGCTGGGGTGAGCGTGCCGGCTTTAGCATGGAAGTGATTGACCAGTCGCCCGGCGAAGAGGCCGGCCTGAAGAGTGTCGCCATCACCGTCACCGGGCGCTACGCCTACGGCTACTTGAAAGCTGAGCGCGGCGTGCACCGCCTGGTGCGCCTCTCACCGTTTGATGCTGCGCGCCGCCGCCATACATCCTTTGTGCTGGCCGAGGTGATCCCGGAAGTGGAAGAGGATGGCGAGCTTGTGATCAACCCAAAGGATTTGCAGGTTGACACGTTTCGATCCGCCGGAGCGGGCGGGCAGCATGTGCAAAAGAACGAGACGGCGATCCGCATCACGCACCTGCCCACTGGCGTGGTGGCGCAATGCCAGAACGAACGCTCGCAAACCCAAAACCGCGAAGTGGCAATGAAGGTGCTGCGGGCGCGCCTGTCTGAGCTGCAGCGCCTGCAGCGCGTAAAAGAAATCAGCGACTTAAAGGGCGATTACATTAAGGCCGAGTGGGGCAGCCAGATCCGCTCCTACGTTCTGCATCCGTACCAAATGGTGAAGGACCACCGCACCGGTTTCGAAACCGGAAACTCCGCCGCCGTGCTTGATGGCGATGTGACCGGCTTTATGGAAGCTTTCCTGCGCGCCAACGTTACCTGACCTGATGCAAAAGAGAGCCTGCAGCGGGCAGGCTCTCTTTTTACTTATTTCTCTACTGCGCTTAGTTGCTATTCAGTTGCGGCGCCTTTGGAACTGGTGGACAGCTTGGCGGCGACTTCGGCAAGTTTAGCTGCCTCGCGGCTGGCCTTGCGTTGAAACTCCAAACCCTGAACACTGGTGCCCACCAGCGTCAGCACGCTCTCCAACTCTTCGCCAGATTCCCGCGAGGTCTGCAGGGAATTCTTTCCAAGCAGCGCAAGGATCTCCGGGTTCGCAAGCTCGCGCTTCTCCATTAAGTTCTCCACCAGCGCTTCCACTTCATCAGCGCGTTTCGTAAGCAGCTGCGCCACCTGTTCCTCCAGCGCCAGCCAAATCCGCTCGACGCGCTCATCGGCGAAGCGCAGCTCTTTTGTGTCGCGCCACAGCTCGGAAACCGGCGGGCCAAAGAAGCCCAGCATCGCCAGCTCGCGGAACTGGCTGCGCGCGGATTGGTAGTCACTGTAGGCACCGGTCCAAAATTCCCCCATGAAAACTTTGACGCATACATGGCCGGCCAGCGCCACCATGATGTCCGCGGCAATGCGGCGCAACGGCTGTCCGTAAACCTCAACCGTGTCCACCGGCATGACATAGCCCATGATGCCCTTCGAGCGGCGCACAATGCTGACGCGCGAGATGCGCTGGTCCGGCATCATGTAATGCTGCACCACAGCGTGGCCGGCCTCGTGGTAAGCCACCTGCCGCAACTGCAGCGGGTCCATGTCTCGAATGGGGTTGGCCATGCCCACAAGTTGCTCTTGCAGCGCCTGGTCAATGTCAGATTGCTCCACATGGTCGCGCCCGCTGAATACAGCGCGCCGCACAGAGTCCTTGGTGATGGCAGACATGATCTGGGCCGGTGTTGCGCGCGGCGTGTCCGACACGATCGCTTCGATGTCCACCTTTGCAGGGTCGTGAATGATTTTGGAAAGATAGCCGCGGATAATTTCGCGGCGTCCCACGCGGTCGGGCAGATCCACCTGAATCAACTGGTCAAAGCGGCCCGGCCGCAGCAGTGCCGGATCAAGCACGTCCGGCCGGTTGGTGGAACCCATGAACAGCACATGCCAGTTGCGTTTGGGCGGCTTGCGCCCCAGCAGCTGCAGCATGCGGTTGCGGTTTTTCTCCCAGCGCGATTCCTCGTCAATGCCATCCATTTCATACAACAAACGCGTGAGGGCGCCGTTCATGCCCATGCCGCCGCCGCCGCCCATCATGCCGCCCATCGCACCGCCGCCCATCACACCGGAACGGCTCATGCCCACCGCGTCAATCTCATCGATGTACGCAATGCAGGCGCCGTGCTCGCGCGCCAGCTTGCGTGCGCGGCGCACAAACGTAATCATGCGCAGCGTATCCATGCCCCAGAACATGCCGCGAAAGCCGGAACCTTCAATTGACATGAACGCCACGGACGCCTCACCCGCCATGGCCTTCGCCAGCAGCGTCTTGCCTGTGCCGGGCGGGCCAAACAAAAGCAGGCCGTTGATGTAGCGCCCGCCCATCTTCACAAACTTGTCGCGGTCAGAAAGCAAACTGATCCACTCGCGCACCAGCCGCACCAGTTCCGGCTGGCCCCAGTAATCATCAAAGGTAACCGCCTTGGGATCGCCCGGCTTAATTACCTCTACGCGCGCCTGGCTTATGAACCAGAACAGCGCCCCAAACTGCACAACCATAAATAGCACTGCAAACAGCAGCTGACCCACAAACTCCAGGCCCAGCAACACCAGATTTAGCACGCTGGAGTCAAGATAGGCCCACACTCCCAGCAGGCCCAGCAGCACCAGCCACCAGCCTCGCCGCAGCGCGTTTAGTACGGTCTCCCGAACCACGCGGCTGCCCGGCACAGGCGGTGGTCGGTGCACGCCCTGCCTTGCGTTTGGATTGACGCCGCGTCCGCTAGCCGGTTCTGGTTTAGTTGTATCGGGCATACTCGGTACCTCTACAGATAATCATTTCTTGCCGCAGCAAGTTCAACTGCTGTAAGTTAAGCAAAAGATCCACACTGGATCCAGCGTGATGCAATCTAGCGGCAAGCCATCCAGATCAGCCCGCGCCGGCAAGCTCTGCACACCTGCCAACTGGTCCAAGCGTACACGCCATCACCGCCGCTTTGCCTGCTGGCCGCAACCAAGCGCGCGCCTTTCCCGCCTCAAATATGCCCCTCGCTGCAATCGTAAATACGGGCATGCGTACCCGGTAAGCCACAGACTTGTGCCCAAAGGGTTATAGCAGAATAATGCAGACTCGCCCACAAACATCATATCAGGGCGCAGCTACATTATAGGTGCGCTTATACACGCCGGGCATGTACAAGCGATAGCCGTCGCTCAGGTTGCCAGTGATGGTGTACGTATACTGCAGCGCATGCGTGCCGGCCGGCCAGTCCAGCAGGTAGTACGCCGTCACGCTGCAAGCCGACCCGTCCGCCAGAAACTGCTTGAAGGTGAAGCTGGAATCGGGCGTTACCGGCTCACCATCAATCCGATAGTCAAACTTCATGCTGGCTAGGGTGCCAAACAGTATTTCATCGCTGGCTGCACACCACCAGTTATCCCAAATCAATCCGGCAGACTTGAGCTGCACCTCAAACACCAGCGGTTCATCCGGTTTTGGCTCACGAAAATCCTTGAGCAAATCGGAGTTCAGCCACGGCACAGCTTTATTCTTTAAGTTGACTTTAGTTTCCGGGCTGGTGGCAATGCGCGGCACCACGGGGCCCGCGGCCGGGTCTGGCGTAGGCGTGGGGGATGGCGTGGCCGTTGGTGTGGGCGGCGCGTAAGTTGGGTACGGCGTGAAGGTTGCCGGCGGCACGGCGCTTGGCACAGCCGTGGGCGGCGGCGGCGTGTCGGTCACCAATGTGGTCACGCGCACCGGGCCGCACGCTGCGGCTGCGGCCAGCCAAATCAATAGGAGCCCGCGCCGCACCTCAAGCAGCAGGCAGCGCTTCAATCAAATGCAAAATATCGCGCGACGACATGACCGACACTGGCAGCAGCTCTGCATCCACCAGCGGCACATGCCGAAAGCCGCGCCCGCCCATCATTTCAAGCGCCTGCGCAATCTCAGCCTCAGGGCTCAGCGTTGTCGGTTTGGCCGTCATATGCTGGGCCACAGTGGTTTGCTCAAAGTCCGTTACCAGGCCCGCCACTTG
The DNA here is from genome assembly GCA_947503585.1 of Anaerolineales bacterium. Taxonomy (GTDB): domain Bacteria; phylum Chloroflexota; class Anaerolineae; order Anaerolineales; family UBA11657; genus BD1. The sequence goes on from CANNEJ010000042.1 coordinate 7,284, forward strand.
CAACAGCACGTCCATCTCGGTAAACACACCCGCCAGCTTGTCTTGCGCATCGGTCACCAGGCAGCAGCCGATGGAATAGAGCTGCATCGTACGGATTGCAAACTGCAGCGAACGCGTGGCCGGCACCGCCACCGGCCGGCCAATTTCGATGCTGCTGATGGGCGCATGCAGCACATCGCCGTGCGCAACGCACAGGCTATGCGCGTGCGCAATCAGCGTGCGATGCCCGAGGTTGCCCAGCAGCCGGCTGCCATCAAACACCGGCAGATTGCGAAACCCGAACAGGTTGAAGATCTGCAGCGCCTCACCCACAGTTTGCGCGCTGCTGAGCGTGCGCGGCGCTGCCGTCATCACAGCAGCCACCGCAAAGTCCAGCGCACCCGCCACGCCCACAACTTTCATCAGCAGATCGCGGTCGGTGAAAATGCCTTGCAGCGCAGCGCCCGCGCCGGTCACCAGTGCGCAATTTGCTTTCTTGGCGCGCATGCGCTCAACCACAGTGCGTACCGGCAGCGCTTCTTCCACCAGCACGTAGCCGGACAGATCCAGCTGCGCCACACTCAGCCCGGTAAATTGCTTGCGGAAGCTGCCTTCCTTCGGCGCGGAAAAATCTGTCATTCTCTAATTCTACCCCGTGCTGTGCGCCATTGCGGCGCACCAGCGCATGCGGTAACATAAACCGCATGCCAACTGAAAGCGTTCCGCTCCGCCCCTTCAAAAACAAGCGCGCACTGCTGGCCTGCTTCGGCGCATCCGGACGATGAGTCGTTTGGCCCGGGTGGCGGCGTGTTTGTGCGCTACGGCCGCGAAAATGTGGACACGCATCTTGTGTGTGCCACGAAAGGCGAAGTGGGCAGCCACGACGCCGAGCACATGCAGGGCTTCTCCACCGTGGCTGAGATGCGTGAGGCGGAACTGCGGGCGGCTGCCCGCGAGCTGGATTTAAGCTCGGTTCACTTTTTGGGATACCGCGACTCTGGCATGGCCGGCTCAGCGGACAACGTTCATCCGGATGCACTGGCTGCCGCGCCGCAAGCGCAGGTGATCAGCCAGCTGGTGCAGCTCATGCGCCAGCTGCGACCGCAAGTGGTGATCACGTTTGACCCCATCGGCGGCTACCGCCACCCCGATCATTTGGCCATGCACACGGCCACGCTCGCTGCGTTCCGCGCTGCGGGCGCTGCCGACTTTGAACCGGGCGGGCTGGCACCGTTTCAGCCGGACAAGCTCTACTTCACGGTCTTTCCAAAATATCTGCTGCGCATCGGAGTGGCGCTGATGCCGCTGTTTGGACAAAACCCGCGCGCGTTTGGCCGCAACAAAGACATAAATTTATTGAGCATTGCTTCGGAGCAATTTCCCGTGCATGCGCGCGTGGACATCCGGCGCTATGGCGAACAAAAAGCAGCGGCAGCGGCGTGCCACAAAAGCCAGCAGGGGCTGCCGCGGCGCGGGCCGCTGGGCTGGCTGTTGCGGCGTTCCAACCGCACCGAGTCGTTTATGCGCGCGTATCCCCCCGCCCTGCCCGGTTTGCGCGAAAGCGACTTGTTCGCCGGCCTCGCGTAACGCGCAGCTAAGCGCGCGCGTCAGTCCTCAATACAAACTGCGATCAGTTCTTTCGGGCCGTGCACACCCAGTGTCAGCACGCGCTCAATGTCTGAGGTGCGGCTGGGCCCGGCAATCACGGTCACACTGCTGCTGTCCGCAAAAAGCGCGGCGCTGGATTGCGCAGCCAGCCACGCCGCCAGCGTTGGCCACAATTGCTGCGGCGTGAACAGCGCAATATGCAGCGGCGCCAGCAGCGAAGCATGCCGCGGTCGCCCCGGTCCGCCGCATAGCACCAGGCCGCCCACCTGTGCAATCACGCCGTCGACGCCCGTGATGCCCGCCGCCGCAGTTGCAAGGCTTTGCAAGTGCTGCGCCCGCGCCGGCTCTGCTTGCGGAACACGCGCCGCCACAATCTCGTATTCACGCGCCTGCAGGTCTTGCAGCAACTGCGCTGCGGGCAGCTGGGCTGCATCCCACGCCAGCAGCGTGTGCACGCCGCGCTCGCGCAGCAGGCCGTCGATGCAGCCGGTGAGTTTTGCGCGCGGCGTGCGCACTGCGCGCCCCTGCAAAATATTCAGCTGCGTTTCAAATTCGTGCAGCATTTGCTGCCGGTCTGCTGCCGGCGGCACGGGCGGAGCGGGCACCGCTGCAAATGGTGGCAGCGCGCCGCCCGCCTGCAGGCTGCGCCGCACCTGCGCCAGCATATCCTCGCGCGCCGCAACTTGGGCGTTTAGAACTCCCATCGCTCTCCGCTCTTGGCAGCAGCGCGGGCCGCAGCAGCCGCGGCGCGCTGGCGCGCTGCCCAACGCGCCCGGAAGGAGTTGGGCGCG
>CANNEJ010000043.1 GCA_947503585.1 Anaerolineales bacterium
TGCATAGGCTGAACCGCGCTGCAGGATGCGCTCCACTTGCTGCGCCAGCCAGGCCGGTGCCAGGGTGAAGTTGATGAAGCCGGGCGCTGAACAGCCAGTGCGCTCCACCAGCGCGCTGCCGGGGATGCACACTTGAATAGCGGCTGCCAGATCGGCCGGCTTTGCGCCGGTTGTCTTTGCCAACTGCAGGGCGAGTGCGGAGGAGAAGTCGCCCCACATGGCGTTTTTGGCCGGTGCGACGGGTGCGCTCTCGGGCAGCTCACAGGCAGGCAGCGTGCCAGCATGCTGCGCTGCGCGCGCGCCTTGCAGCAGCAATGCGGAAAGCATGGCCGGGATGCGCTGTGCTGCTTCGCTCAAAATTGTTTGAGCCCGCTTGCCCAAAAATATTGCTGCGCGCAGCAATCGGGCCGAAATGAAGCCGAAATCATAGATAGATCTTTTAGGCGGGTCACGATTTGGTTTCGAAGCGGGGGAGCCGCAGCGCACAACCGCTGCTTGCGAGTGCGTATTGTAGCATTTGACAACATTTGAATTGGCGGCTTTGGATAGTGAAGGATCAGAGAGGCTTGCGAGCCCATGCAAGATCGTAATCCAATTCCCACGGCTGCACGTCAATCTCGCACAGGCCGAGCTCGGACAGCACTGCCAAAAATTCGGGACGCGAAAATGTCATGCCGCTAAGCCACGGTACATCCGGGCCGACGCGGTTGGAGAGCAGCAGCCAGCCGCCGGGGCGCAATACGCGCACTGCTTCGCGCACCGCTGCTTTGCGGTCCGGCAGAAATTCCAGCGCCTCCAAGAAGCTGACGGCATGGAAGGTATTGTCTACAAACGGCAGGCGGCTGGCCGGGCTCTGAACGCGGTGGACGCGCCGGGCGTGTTGTGACTGGTGGTGGCGGGTGTGCAATAACATTGCTTTTGACAGGTCTAAATTCACAACATCGCCGGCAAACGCTGGCTGGCGCAGCAGCGAGCGCGCCAGCCGCCCGGTGCCCGCCGCCACATCAAGTACCTGGCAGGGGGTAATCCGGCGCAATGCCAGTGCAAGCGGCTGGCCGAGTGCGCGGTCTTCATATTCAATATCGAACTTTTTTATCGACTCGTAGCGCTGTGCGGTCCAGTCATACAGCAGTACAACCACGCGCTGGCCAAGATGCGCACCTTCAGCAACCACCAGCTCCCAATAGGCGAGGCCCGCCAGCACCAGCGCGCCGGCTGCGATTGCGCCAACTGTGAGCCAGGTAGTTGCCTGCACAAACCGATTGTAAATGCTGTTGGCCAGCCGCAGCGGCCGGCAGCTCGGCAATCGAGAGTTGGTTTTGCCGCGAACATCGGCTCACCCGCAAAAGCGTTCCATGTAAAAAGCGCGATGCTATAATTAAAAAAAGGGCGTGTAGCTCAGCTGGTTAGAGCGCTTCTCTTACACAGAAGAGGTCGTAGGTTCGAACCCTATCTCGCCCACACGCGCATCCAGCTTCGGCGTACAACTCATCATCCTGCCGCTGCAGGCTGCTGCGCCATTGCTCACTGCTGCAATAACCGCAAATATTGATCATGGACACTCTCACCAGCACGCTCGCGCGCTTTACCGAGCAAATCGGCTGGCTCAGCCTGCTGGATATTTTGCTTGTGGCCGGCGCATTTTATGCTGTGCTGGTAGTTTTGCGCGGCACTCAGGCTGTGAACCTGATGCGCGGGGTGGTGGTGTTGATTGTGGCGGTGGTGGTGCTTTCCGGGGCACTGCGCTTGCTTGCGATTTCGTGGCTGCTGCGGGCCATGTTGCCGGCACTGCTGCTGGCATTCCCCGTCATTTTTCAGCCGGAAATCAGGCGTGCGCTCGACCGGCTCGGGCGGGCAGGTGCCTGGCTCAACTTTTATAAACGCGACGAAAACATTCCGGCAATTGTTGAGGTGCTGGTTGCAGCTTGCACAGAGATGGCGGTGCAGCAGCAGGGCGCGCTGCTTGTGATTGAGCGCACTGGCGGCTTGCAGGAATATGTTGATAGCGGTGTCAAGCTGGATGCCGCGCTTTCAGTTGCCTTGCTCAGGCAAATTTTCCACAAGGACACGCCGCTGCACGATGGCGCCGTGGTGCTGCGCGGCGACCGCGTGGCTGCGGCGGCCTGTGTGCTGCCGTTGGCGGTGAGTGCGCGCGTTACCGATTTGCGTTTTGGGCTGCGCCATCGCGCCGCACTCGGCATAAGCGAACTGGGTGATGCCGTGGCGGTGGTGGTGTCAGAGGAGACCGGCTCGATTTCGATTGTTCACAATGGTGAGATTGTCAACGGCCTCAACGCCGGCGAGCTGCGTGCGGGGTTATTGGTGCACTATGGATTGCAGTCTGAAAACGGGAAGGGTGCCCGGTCGCGTGGTCCGCGGGCGGGCGCGGGCAACGGAACGGCTGTATGACCGGTTCGGTCGCAGGCGTACTGCGCAACATCGGCTTGTTTGGAATCAGCCTGGTGCTGGCAGTTGTGGTGTGGGTTGTTGCGGTAAACGAAGACAACCCGCTTGAGGAGCGCATTGTGCCGCGGGCAGTGCCGGTGGAAGTAACCGGCTTGCAGGCGAACGTTATGGTACTGGGCGGGCTGGCCACGGAGGCCACGGTTACGCTGCGGGCGCCACGCCTTACCTGGCCCACACTGGCCATCAACAAGCTGCGCGTGGTGGCGGATGTGGCGCAATGGCAGTCCGGTTCGCAAGTGGTTACGCTGCGTGGCTTGCTGCCGGACCAGCAGGCTGAGGTAGTGAGCATTGAGCCGGCAGTAGTCACGCTGCAGCTGGCCAGAGTGGTGACGCGCACACTCCCGGTACGCGTGCGCATCATCGGCGACCCGGCCATTGGGTACACATTTGAATCGCCGGTGCTTTCTACGCCAGACGCTTCTATCAGCGGACCGGAAGAACTGATTGATACCGTGGTGGCACTCGAGGCGCGGATTGACCTGCGCGACCAGCGCGAAGCAGTTGCGGAAACGGTGGTGTTGCGCGTGCTAAACAAGGATTCGCAGGCCGTGAATGGGGTGCAGGTGTCTCCGCCCAGCGTTGGCCTGCGGGTGGCCGTCACACAGTTGGGCGGCTATCGTGACTTGGCTGTGCGCGTAATGTTCAAAGGCAGCCAGGCCCCCGGCTACCGCATCAAAAATATTACGGCGTCCCCGCCCTCCGTGACTGTTTTTTCTACTGATCCGGACGTGGTGGCAGCGCTGCCTGGCTACCTGGAGACCGAGCCACTGGACATTCGCGATGCAATGGCCACGATTGATGCACGCCTGGCTATGAAGCTTCCGCCCGACGTATCACTGGCCAGCGACCAGACGGTGGCTGTAACGGTAAGTATTGATGCGGTCGAGAGCAGCATCCGCATCCGCCGGCAAGTGGAGGCTACCGGGCTGGGCCCGCGGCTGGCAGCAACTTTTGCCCCGGAAAGAGTTGACGTGCTTTTGTCCGGGCCGCTGCCGGCGCTTGAAAAGTTGGGTGCGGATGATGTTAAGGTGGTGCTTGACCTGATGGGGTTGCGCATCGGTGTGCATACCGTGAAGCCGACGGTTCTGATAACCGGGCTGCAGTCTGTGCAAGCCGGCCAGGTGCTGCCGGAAGAGTTGCAAGTAACCATAATCCGCGACCTCAGCACGCCAACGCCCAAGCCGGCTGCCCCCTAATAATCTCCGCAGCCGGTGCGCACTGTATGGCGTGCCGAACAGATCCACCAACTGCGATGAGAAACGTTCAACAAAACTTACTCCGGGCGTACAGAGTACGGCGCCTGGCCGGGACTCAATAAAAGTGTCACGGCCAATTGTGGCGCTCGTGGGCCGGCCGAATGTTGGCAAGTCCACCCTGTTTAACCGGCTGGCCGGGCAGCGCCTTGCAGTGGTGCATGACGAACCGGGCACGACGCGCGACCGCTTGTTCGCCACGGTGGAATGGAATGGCAGAATTTTTGCGCTGGTAGACACCGGGGGCATCGAGGGTTTTGATGCCGTGGTGCGGCATAGCCCGCTTGCCACAGGCTCTGCGGATTTCTTGGCCGAGATCCGCGCGCAAACGGAAATGGCCATTGCCGACGCCGACGTAATCATTTTTATGGCCGAGGCGAATGTCGGCGTCACCGCAACGGACGGCGAGATTGCCGATCTTTTGCGGCGGCGCCAAAAGAGTGCGGGCGGAGTGCGCCGGCCGCCGGTGCTGCTGGCGGTGAACAAAGGCGACAACCCCGAGCGCCGCGCTATGGCAGTTAATTTTTATGAGCTGGGACTGGGCGACCCCATAGCAATTTCTGCGGCGCATGGCATTGGTACCGGCGATCTGCTGGATGAAGTGGTGGCATTACTGCCGCCGGCCAGCCCCGAGCCTGCGGACAGTACGCTGAAGGTGGCAATTGTGGGCCGGCCGAATGTCGGCAAGAGCAGTCTGCTCAACCGCCTGCTGGGCGCCGAGCGTGTGATCGTTTCACCGATTGCGGGAACCACGCGCGATGCGGTGGACACGCAGCTGCGCTATATGGGCACGGACATCACGCTGATTGACACGGCCGGCATCCGCCGTCGCGGGCGCATTGAAGGCGGCGTGGAAAAGTACAGCGTGCTGCGCGCGCTGCGCGCTATTGAGCGCGCGGACATTGTGGCGGTAGTTGTGGATGCACTTGAGCCATTTACTGCGCAGGACGCACATATTGCGGGGATGGCGGTGGAGCAGGCGCGCAGTGTGGTGGTGGTTGTAAACAAATGGGACGCAGTAGATAAGGATAGCCACACGATTGAGGATTACCGGTTGCGTGTCCGTGAGCACCTGAAGTTTTTGGACTATGTGCCGGTGCTGTTTGTATCTGCGCTGACCGGCCAGCGCGTGAACCAGCTGCTGCCCACCGTCATTGAAGTGCAGGCTGCACGCAACGAGCGCATTGGCACAGCCGCGCTAAACCGGCTGGTGCAGCAGGCGATGGACCAGCACGCGCCGCCTTCGCAATCCGGGCAGCGCCTGCGCATTTACTTCGTGGCGCAGGTTGCCACCGCTCCGCCGTTTTTTGTTTTTCATATCAACAGCCGCAAGCTGGTGCACTTTTCTTACACACGCTATCTGGTTAACGCCATTCGCCAGCAATATCCGTTCAATGGCACGCCACTGCGCATTGGCTTCCGGGAGCGTGAGGAATAGTGCGGTGGCTCCCCCGCGCATTGGCCAGCACGGCCCAATCTAATTGCAGATGAGTACCGAAGAAGCGCCTTCGAGCCGGCGGCGCGTGAACTGGCGCAGCCTGCTTGTCGAAGTGGTCGAGACCGCTGTGATGGCAGCCGCGATTTTTTTCGCGGTGAATTTGGTCAGCGCCCGCTTTCGCATCGATGGCGCCAGCATGCTGGATACTTTTCGGGCGGGCGAGTACATCGTTGTCAGCCGCTTCAGTTATTGGTATGCCGATCCGCAGCGCGGTGAAATCGTTGTATTTGTACCGCCCAGCAGCACACCGGGCTCCATGCTGGACGGAATGTTGGGGCGCGCCGGTGAAACAGATTTCATCAAGCGTGTGATTGGCGTGCCCGGTGACACGGTGCAGGTGCGCGATGGGCAAATGTTTGTGAATGGCACTCCGCTGGTGGAGCCTTACCTGCCCGAGCCAATGCTGGACTTCGGCGGCCGATTTTGGGAGGTGGCGGCGGATCAGTTATTTGTGCTGGGCGACAATCGCAATTACTCAAAAGACTCGCGTGATCCAGAAGTTGGACTTGTTTCGCGGGCCCAGATCGTCGGCAAGGTGTGGGCGGTGTATTTTCCACTTGACAGCTGGCGGCGCGTGGTCCAGTTTGTGTATCCGGAGCTGGCGCCAGTACCCTGAACGCAGCGCTGTTGACGGAAGGGTTTGGCGCGCGTGAGCGGCCCACGGCCCTGCCTCAGTGATAAAATACCAGCGTTGGCCAGCAACTTAATTGGCTGGCAGAAGTTGAAATAAATTTGATCAGCACCACTCCGTACATCGATGGCCGCGCCTGCAACCACTGCGGTTTTGGGGTGCTGCGCGCTTACTCTGCGGCGCATGCCGGCTGGCACGGCAACCACTTTGTGGTGGTGCCAAATTTGCCCGCCTGGAAGTGCCATTACTGTGGTTTTGTGGAGCATGATCTCGAGACCATGAACCGCGTGGCAACGGTACTAGGCTCTAGTGCCGAGCTTGCGCACCAGCACCTGCGCCGGGTGCAGCGCCAGCGCTTACAGGCTGCGCAGCGCCGCCCCAAAGCCAGCACTGGCGCCCGTTAGCTGCCACCACAGGCAGCGGCCGGTGTGTACAGCGCTGCAGCCGATCGCGCGCGCCAATTGCAGCTCCGACCCCCAACGCAAATCTCCGGCCGGCATTGACTCCAATATGGTAAACTGCCGTGCTTTATTGTTGAGCCCCCATCGTCTAGGGGACTAGGACGTGGGCCTTTCAAGCCTAAAACCGGGGTTCGAATCCCCGTGGGGGCATCATCGGTTTCCACCGCCTCCCGGACGCGGGAGGTGGCGCTGCTCTGGCTCTGCACTTCACCACGCTATGCATTACCATTTGGCTGGCGGGCTTTTTGAAACTTTCCTGGCTGATTGAACCAACGGGCTGCTTAGCGGCGCGCCACATGCTGATGCGATTTGTGCGGCTGGCTGCCTGCAGCTGGCTGCTGCCGGGTGCCGTGACTCTGGCGCTGGCGGGCTGCGGCTTGGTGGCAACTGCCCAGCCGCCAGCCACCGCTGCACCCGCGCTCAAGCTGACGCTGTGGGTGGAGTGGCCCGTGCTGCGCACTGACCGGCCGCAGGTGGCGCATGCTGTGGTCGCGTCGGCGCAAGGCGAGCGCCTGCGCGGCGTTACCGTGCAGGGCCAGCTTACACGCCCCGGCGCAGACCCGCTGCTGCTGATGTTTTCCGTAACCGATGCCGATGGCTACGCTACGGCTGTCTTTCCAATGTTTGAACCGCCGGCGGCCAGCGAGACGCACCGGCTTGTGGCGCAGGCTGCCATGAATGCGGACTACGGTGTGGCGATGATTGAGTACGAGGTGCAGCCGTAGGAACCGTGCGGCGCAGCCGGCTGCTTGGCGCCGCGCATTCAACCGCAACCGCCTGACCACATCGTGAAGTCTCTGCGCCGCCGACCGGGCACAATAGTTTCAGCTGCATTGTGCTGGCTGGCTGCTTGCAGCCCGCAGGCTGCGCAATTGCCGCCGCCACTGGCGCCCAGTGCCACCGCGCCGGCAGCTGCTGCCACGGTGGCTGCAACTCCCACTGCAACCAGGCCGGCACCCGCGGTAACCATCATTTCTGTGCGCACTCAGACTCCGCAGCCCACTGCGGTTTCAGATGCGCTGCTGGGCCCGCTCACTTACCCGGCCAACATCAATCCGCTGACCGGGCTGCTGGTCTCCGACCCGCAGGTGTTGCTGCGCAAGCCGCTCGCAATCAAGATCTCAAACTTTCCGCGTTACGTGCGGCCGCAAGCCGGGCTTACGGCCGCAGACATGGTTTGGGAGCATTACTCGGAAGGCGGCACAACGCGTTATACCGCCGTGTATCTGGGCACAGCTGCGGAGCGCATCGGGCCGGTGCGGTCGGCGCGCCTGATTGATACAACCCTTGTTGATATGTTGAACGGCGCCCTCGTGGCTTCTGGCACGTCTAAAGGCACCATGCGCCGGCTGGCGCCCAAGCCGTGGTTTCCAGCCGTCATTACCAATCTGACCGGCTTCGAATGTCCGCCGTTGTGCATGGAAAGCATTGATGCCAATTCAGTGTTTACCTCAACCGCGGCGTTGTGGCAGGTACTCGCGGACAAGGACCTGAATGCGCCGGCACAAGTGCATGGCTTTGCCTATCAACAACGGATTCCATCCGGCGGGCAGCCGGCGCTGACTGTAGGCGTGGACTTCAGCGGCGAGGCGCTGACGGAGTGGCGCTATGACGCGCCGCGAGGAAACTACAAGCGCTGGATAGACAGCTCACCCACAGAGCTGGCAGAGCACATTGACGCTGCGACCAACCAGCAGGTGACCGCTGATACGGTGGTAGTGCTGTTCGCCAATCATGTTGTGGACTTCACTGTGCCTGAGGACTATGATGCTGACGGGGTCCATTCGACTTATGCAACGGAAGTGCAGCTCTGGGGCGCCGCACCGCGCCCGCTGCTGGTATTCCGGGATGGCCAGGCGTTTGCGGGGCAGTGGCAGCGCGCAGACACCGGCGCACTGCCGGCACTTACCGATGCCGGTGGCGCAGTGCTGGCGCTGCGGCCCGGAAAAATTTGGATTCAAGTTGTGGGGTTAGAGTCTGACCGTACCGCCACCGGTGGCAAGTGGTACGTGCGCCATCACTCGCCCAAAGACCGTGGCGAGCTGGGACCCAGCCCCACGCCATCCATTACGCCAGAGGGCTTCGTGGCCAGCAGCACGCCGGAACCCACTGTGACGGCAACCACTACCGCCACGCCGTAAAATTCGCGCAGCACAGCAGCTATGCTAACGAATGCATGCAGCGCACATGCGCTGCCCATAAGCAGAGGTAGAAAATGAAACTTGCAACCCGCATGCAATCTGTGCAGCCGTACTTTTTTGCCAAGCTGGCAAAGCGCATGGTCGCGCTGCAGGCGGCCGGCCGGGATGTAATTCGCCTTGACGTGGGTTCGCCAGACCAGCCGCCCGCGGCATTCATTCGCGATGCGCTCAAGCATGCCGTTGACCAGCCGGGCACGCATGGTTACGTGGCGGCTGGCGGCCTGCCAGAGTTCAGGCAGGCGGTGGCTGCATATTACAGCCGGCGCTTTGGCGTTGCGGTTGATCCGCAAAATCAAGTTGAGGCATTGATTGGTTCGAAGGAAGGATTGTTTCACTTGAGCATGGCGTATCTTGAGCCCGGCGACGTGGCGCTGGTGCCGGACCCGGCTTATGCCGTGTACGAAGCGGCTGCCCGCTTTGCGGGTGCGGATGTAGTGCTGCTGCCGCTGCGCGCAGAGCATGGCTTTCTGCCGCAGCTGGCAGAGATTGCGCCGGACGCAGCGCGGCGTGCCAAGCTGCTCTGGCTCAATTACCCAAACAATCCCACGGGCGCATGTGCGCCGCTGCAGTTATTCACGGAGGCAGTGGCGTTTGCGCAGCGCAATGATTTGCTAGTTTGCCATGATGCCCCATATTTAGATGTGACTTACGACGGCTACACGGCGCCCAGCATTTTGCAAGTACCTGGCGCGCTGGAAGTAGCCGTGGAATTCAACTCGCTTTCCAAAACTTACAACATGGCCGGCTGGCGCATGGGTATGGCAGTGGGCTGCGCTGCTGCCGTGCGCGCGCTGCATGCGCTGAAGAGCAACATAGATTCAAGCCAGTTCAAGGCCGCGCAACTGGCGGGCGTGGCTGCGCTCACCGGCGACCAAACGTGGCTGGCGCCGCGCAATGCGCTGTATCAGGAGCGTCGCGATGCGGTGCTGGCGGGGCTGCGCCAGGCTCAGTTGCCGGCGCAGACTCCTGCGGGCGCAATGTACGTGTGGGCGCAGGTCCGGCTGGAATGGGCTCTGAGCAGTTTGCTGATGACCTGCTGGAACAGGCCAGCGTGTCTGTGACGCCCGGCGCGATTTATGGC
>CANNEJ010000044.1 GCA_947503585.1 Anaerolineales bacterium
TCGCCGGCGGGCAGCGTTGCCAGTACTTCCACCTCCGGCCCCACACTCTCAATCATCGGCGCGCGGATAAAAATTGCGTGGAAGGTTCTGCTGCTGCCATTTTTGCCGGCAGCCAGCGCGGGCACATGCAGCTGCGCTTCAAAGCTGTCCACCTGGCGCCCAAACGCATTGCGCTGCACTGTGATGTCCATCAAGTTCAGCAGCGGCTGCGCGCGGTGGGCGTCGCGCGAGAGCAGAATGGCGCCGGCACACGTGCCCCAGATTGCAGCGCCCTGCGCAGCCAGATTGCGCATCGGCTGCATCAGCCCGTACGCTTCAGCTAGTTTGCCAATCGTTGTGGATTCTCCGCCGGGAATGACAAGCCCGGCCAGGCCCGCCAGCTGCGCCGGCAGGCGCACCGCGCGCGCTTCCGCCCCCAGGTGCTGCAGCACCGTGAGGTGTGCATGGAAGTCGCCCTGCAGCGCGAGTACGCCGACCGCGACGCCCATGCGCGTTTACCAGCCGCGCGAGGCGAGCAGCTCGGTGGAGGGGATGTCGTGCACGTGAATGCCGACCATCGCCACGCCAATATTCTTGCTTACATCAGCGATGATGGCAGCATCTTGAAAGTGCGTGGTTGCCATCACAATTGCCTTGGCACGCTTGAGTGGATCACCGGACTTGAAAATACCCGAGCCCACAAACACGCCATCGACGCCCAGCTGCATCATCAGCGCTGCATCCGCCGGCGTGGCAATGCCGCCGGCCGCAAAGTTCACTACCGGCAGCCGCCCGCGTTCGCGTGTCTCTTTCACCAACTCGTACGGCGCGCCTATCTCCTTGGCAAACGCCATCAACTCTTCCTCTTGCAGGGACTGCAGCCGGCGGATGGCGCCGAGCACGCTGCGCGCGTGGCGCACGGCCTCCACCACATCCCCGGTGCCCGCCTCGCCCTTGGTGCGCATCATTGCAGCGCCTTCGCCAATCCGGCGCAGCGCCTCGCCCAGGTTGCGGCAGCCGCACACAAATGGCACCTTGAAGTCATGCTTGTTTACGTGGTGCTCCTCATCTGCGGGAGTCAGCACTTCGGACTCATCAATGTAATCCACACCCAGCGACTCAAGCACCTGCGCCTCAACAAAGTGGCCGATGCGGCACTTGGCCATGACCGGAATGGAAACCGTTTCCATGATCTTTTCAATCATCGCCGGATCGGACATGCGCGCCACGCCGCCGTCCGCGCGAATGTCTGCGGGCACGCGCTCCAGCGCCATAACGGCGCAAGCACCAGCCTCTTCGGCAATCTTTGCTTCATCGGCGTTGACCACATCCATGATCACGCCGCCCTTCAGCATCTCGGCCAGTCCACGTTTGAGAGTCACCGTTCCAGTTTGAGTTTCCATCACGTTGCTCCGTTAAACAGCTAAATCTACCGGGAGTTTACCACTCTCGGCCCGCTGCGCTGCTAATTCGCAAGCTGCGCCACGCGCCCGCATTCGGTGAAATCCGCACCAAATTGAGGGGGTTATCGGCAGGTTCGGGGCGCATACTTAGCGCCTGTATTAGAATAATGCCCACTTGCAGCGGGGCCGGGCACCCGCCCGGCCTGCGGAGGCACCCAATTGACTGAAGACTTGAACCCGTTTGCGCTCGCCCAGCAAAAGCTGGACGAAGCTGCCGCCATCCTGAACCTGGATGATGCCACGCACCAAATGCTGCGCTGGCCGCAGCGCGAGCTGCATGTGACCGTGCCGGTGCGCATGGATGACGGCAGCACCCGCATCTTCCATGGTTTTCGCGTGCAGTACAACGACGCGCGCGGTCCCACCAAGGGCGGCATCCGCTTTCATCCGGATGAAACCATAAACACGGTGCGCGCATTGGCGGCCTGGATGACATGGAAGACCGCCGTTGTGGATGTGCCACTGGGCGGTGCCAAGGGCGGCATCATTTGCAACCCCAAAGAGCTTTCGCTGGCAGAGCTGGAACGCATGAGCCGCGCCTACATCCGCCAGGTGGGGCGCATCCTGGGCCCGGAACAAGACATACCCGCCCCGGACATTAATACCAACCCGCAAGTGATGGCGTGGATGGCGGATGAGTTTGCAACCATGCGCGGCCACAACAGTTTTGGCATGATCACCGGCAAGCCGCTTTCAATGGGCGGATCGCTGGGACGCGGGGATGCCACCGCCCGCGGCGGCGCAGCCTGCCTGCGCGAAGCCGCGCGTGAACTGCGCATTGACTTGCGCGGTGCCAAGATCGCCATTCAAGGCTTCGGAAACGTGGGCTCCTACATGCACATGCTCGCACAGCACCAGCTGGGCATGCAGGTGGTTGCCGTCTCTGACGATGTGGGTGGAATATTCAACGCCGCCGGTTTGGATTATGAAACGGTACGCGCCCACAAGCAGGCACACGGCAGCGTGCTGGCGCTGCCGGGCAGCCAGCCGCTCACCAACGCCGAGCTGCTGGTGCTGGATGTGGAAGTGCTGGTACCCGCCGCCATCGAAAGCGTGATCACCGCTGCCAACGCCGGCAACATTCGCGCGCGCATCATTGCCGAGCTGGCCAACGGCCCCACCACGCCCGCGGCAGATGCCATCTTGTATGAACGCGGCGTTTACATCATCCCGGACTTTTTGTGCAACGCCGGCGGCGTCACAGTCTCCTACTTTGAGATGGTGCAAAACTCCTACGGCTTCTACTGGACCGAGGAGATGGTGCACGAGCGGCTGGAGGCCAAGATGACAGCGGCCTTCCGCGCCGTGCACGCCGGGGCACAGGCGCACCGCGTGGACAACCGCATGGCTGCGTATCTGGTGGCGGTAGCGCGTGTGGCAGAAGCGATGAAGGTGCGCGGCTGGGTGTAGCAACCGCTGTGAAGCGCTGCAAAGAAAAAAGCCCCGCAACACTGCGGGGCTTTTTGTTTCATTAGAAGCCGGTTGTGCTTACTTGATCGTCTGCAGGTACGCAATCACATCCGCCAGATCCTGCGCCGCCATTTGCTCGCCATAAATCACGGGCATGATATTGGCCGCGTAAGGCGCCACAACATAGACGTTGGTCTGCACAATGGATTCGCGCAGATATTCCTCAGCGCTTGTGGCTTTGCCGGTGTAGTCCGCCGCAGTGAAGCGGGTGGCCGCGCGCTCCGCAATGGATACGCCACTGGAGTAGTATTTGGCGGGCCAGCCGGGGCCGGGCGCCGCGTTCATATCCGGGTTCATGTGGCACGCCACGCAGCCATAGGTCTGCGTAAGTTTTTCGCCGCGCGCCACATCACCTGCGGGCAGCACCGGATCCTTCAAATCCAAGCCCACGGCCACAAAGTCCGACGGTTTTTCTGCCACAACCTCGAGCAGCGCGGTCTCTTCCCAGTTCATCACAAAGTCCACAATGTTGTTTACCTGGTCAGGGCGCAGCGGGCCGCCAAAATCCCGGCTCCATGTGGGCATGCGCTGCGGATATTCAGCATATGCCGCCGATGCGCGCGGCCGGCCGCCGGCAATCGCACCATATACATAGTCGTGTGTGGTGCCGCCCCAGCCCATTTCCCTGAAGCGCGTGCCGTTGTACAGGTCTGCTGCGTTTAGCGCAGGCGCACGCCCGGCTATTCCCTTGCCATCGGGTCCGTGGCAGGTGGCGCAATTGTTTGCATACAACGCCGCCCCGGCTTCCACCGACCGGCCGTGATAGCCGCTTTCAAATTGCGCCATGCGAGCCGGCTCGTCAATTGCCGTAAAACTCACGATCATCAGGGTTGCCACCATGAAGACCGTGCCCAGCGCTACTCGTGTAACCATGCCTGTCTCCCGCCTAATGCTCGTAATCAGAGTCGCGGTGCAGATACACTGTGACTGGTTCGCTGGCGTGCGCGCCGTTGTCCTCCCATTCCACTTGCATGGTGACCTGCTTCAGCCCGGCTTGAATTTCAGTAATGGACATTTTGCCTTTTGCATTCAGCAATTGGTCGGAGTAGCGCTCAATTTCCCGGTTGTAAAGCTCCAGCACAGCCTGCAAACCCTGGCTGGGCGCATTGTTCCAACCGGATGCCACCCATTCGCCGACCGGCAGTTCGTCATAAGCCGTGCCGCGCAACAGGCCCGGGTGCGTCTGCGGTGCCAAAGTTGTAAGCACTTCCTGGTCCGGAGATGAGGACACGCCGTAGTACGGCGTACCCATAAACGTCAACACGGACATGATCACAATCGTCAGCGCCGCAATCGAGAGGCCGATGCGCCGGTCTGCATAGCGCCGGCTTGGCCCGACTTCCAGATACGGCATTACAAACAGCAGCCCGCTGAGAATACCCGGCAAAATTACGCCAAAGAAAACTTTGTCGCCCAGTTTGAGCAAGCCCTGCAGCCACAGAAAGTACCACGGTGCCGTGGTGTGCAAAGGCGTAATCTGCGAATCTGCATGCGGCTCCAGCGGGGCGTGCCAGCCGCCCCAAGTCACCATAAATACCATCAGCGCCAGCCAACCCACAGTCCAGAATAGCTCGCGCGTCATCACGTCCGGCAAAAAGTACAGGCGGCGCTCCATCGGCACCTTGCGGGCCGTATCTTCGCCCACTTTCTCCGCGCCCGGCGGCAGCGAATGGCCATGGATGATGACCTTGTAGTAATGCACGCCAACGAAGATGAATGCAATCAAGGGCAGCGCAAAGACATGCAGCAGATAAAAGCGCAGCAAGCCGTTTGCGCCAATGTCTGCGCCGCCGCGCACCAGCAGGTTCACTTCGCGACCCACCACCGGTGTGGCTTCGGCCATGGAGGCGCCAATTGTGACGGCCCACAAGGCAAGCTGATCCCACGGCAGCAAGTAGCCGGAGAAGGAGAGAAACATGGTAAGCAAAAGCAGCACGCCGCCGGTAAACCATGTGAACTGGCGCGGCTTCTTGTAGCTGCCGGTTACAAACGTGCGCAGCATGTGCAGTAGCACCAGCATGACCATCAACTCCGCCCCGAGCCGGTGCAGGTCACGCATAAACAGGCCGAACGGCACGTTGCTCAGAAGGCTGAGCATGTTGGTATAGGCAATATCCGGCGACGGCGTGTACCACAGCATCAGGAACAGCCCGGTGATGGTTTCGAACACCAGCATATAGGTCGTCAACCAGCCCAGCCGGAAGGTTGGGTAGAGCGACATCACCTGCTCGTGAAAGAAGGTGGGGCGCATGTGCATCCAGAACCCGTCGGCGTGCGGCTTGACGCGCGGGTTGGGGCGCTTGGGCGCCTCGCCGCGCAAGATGGAGCGGATCTCGCCGACGTTGATGCCGGCAGTGATGCGCTCAACCGTCTGGTCTACCGTGGTCACCAGCGCACTGCGCCAGCCCTTGGTTTTGATGTCATCCAGAATGGGGACGTGAAGCTTGAACAAGGCCATGATGTTTGTTTATTCCTTTGCAGGTTACGACACAGTTTATAAACCGCCGCCCGGCAGCGTGTTGCTGGCACCCTGCACCCGAAAGGCAGTGTTGATGCGCAGCGCTACCGCCCCTTTCGGCACTTCCAGCGCGGCGTTCTCGTCCACGCCCGCCACACCAGTGGGGGCCGAAGACGCGAGTACCTTGCCGTCCGCATCCACAAACTCAATCGGGAAGGCGTCCAGGTTGCGGCGCGCCGGGCCATCCACGCGCGAACCGCTCGTCAGATATTTGGAACCATGGCACGGGCATTCAAAGCGGTCGTTTGCGGGCGCCCACTTGTAAAGACAGCCCAGATGCACACAAATTTTGTAGAGCGCCTTCACACCCGTCTGCACCGGGTAGTCCACCGGCTGACGCGGGTCGCCCAAGCGGCCTGCACCCAGATTGACCAGCCACACGCGGGCATCCGGCAGGTCCTTGGGTCCGGAGTCCGCGGCCGGAATATCGGTGACGGGCACAGTAATGATGCCGCCAAACTCGCCTTCTTTGAAGCGCGGGAAGGCAAACCACAGGATTGCGCCACCCATCTGCGCCATGAACAGCGTCATGGATGCGCCCCAAATGTAATATAAGAATTCGCGGCGTGAGAGCGGTGCCACTACCGGGGTCTGAAGTGCCTGAGCGGTCATATATCTAATGTTCTCCGCAATAATCTTAGTGAACTATAGCACAAACAGTGTGTAGTGTCATATTTTTCGAGTATTCTACAGATTTTTTATGACAAAAGCAGCCTCTGGATCCGGCATAAATCCAGATTGCCCATTCTTTCCTGCCACCCCTTTCATAATAAGGGGTTTCGGCACACACAGGTATTTCCCGTTCCTTACAGGGCCAACCCTGCCAACTACCACAAAATTTGGCGGTGGAGCGCCGAACCTTGGCGGGGTGCAGGTAATCCGTGCTGCGGGCTGGCGTGCCGCCCGTTCACTGGGCAGCACTGCTGACAGCGCGATTAGCACTGCCATTTGCATATTGGTGCAGCCGCAGCAATGAACGCGCGAAACAGCGGGTGCGGCCGGTTGGGCCGTGACAAAAACTCCGGGTGAAACTGGCTGCCCAGCATGAAGGGATGCCCGGCCAACTCCGCAATCTCCACCAGTTGATCATCCGGTGAAACACCGGAGAACACCAGCCCGTGCTCGCCGAGCAGCGCCCGATAGTGATTATTAAATTCAAACCGATGGCGGTGGCGCTCCAGCACTTCATCGCTGTTTTCAACTTCATACGCACGCGCAGCAACCGTGCCCGGCTGCACCCGGCACGGATACACACCCAGGCGCATCGTGCCGCCCTTCTGATTCAGCCCGCGCTGGTCCGGCATCAGGTCAATCACAGGATGATCGGTAGCGGCATCGAACTCGGTGGAGTTGGCATCCTCCGCCCCCAATGCAAAGCGCGCAAACTCCACACACATCACCTGCATGCCCAGGCACAGCCCCAGGTAGGGAATGCGCTTTTCACGCGCCCAGTTGGCTGCAAGAATTTTTCCCTCAATGCCGCGCTCGCCAAAACCGCCCGGCACCACAATGCCATCACACGCGTGCAGCGCGTCCCAGTTGCGCCCCTTCTCCAAATCTCCGGCCTGCACCCAGTGCAGTTCCAGCTCACGCTCGTTGGCAACACCCGCATGGCGCAGCGCTTCGCGCACGCTGATGTAGGCATCCTCCAGCTCCACATACTTGCCCACCACCGCCACGCGCACGCCCGGCTTGCTGCGGCGCATATGGTGAATCATTGTTTGCCACTTGGCCCAGTCCGGTGCGTGCGCACCTTCCGCCAACCCAAGCCGCTCCACCAGCAATCGGCCCAGGCCCTGCTCATCCAGCTGCAGCGGCACCTCGTAAAGTGAGGTGGCCGTAGGAAGCGGGAACACCGCCGCTTTGGGCACATCGCAAAACAGCGCAATCTTGTCGCACAGCTCCGTACTAATCGGATGATCGGCGCGCGCCACAATCACATCCGGTGTAATGCCAATGGAGCGCAGTTCGCGCGCCGAATGCTGCGTGGGCTTGGTCTTCAGCTCGCCAGTGGCGCCGATATGCGGCAGCCAAGTCACATGCACATACAAGGTGTTGCTGCGCCCGACATCATTGCGCATCTGGCGCAGTGCCTCCAAAAATGGCAGGCTCTCAATATCGCCGACCGTGCCGCCAACTTCCACCAGCACCACGGCAGCGCCGGTCTCCGCCGCCACCAACCCGATGCGGCGCTTGATTTCATTTGTAATATGCGGAATAACCTGAATGGTGCCGCCCAGGTAGTCGCCGCGGCGTTCTGCGCCAATCACTTCAGAGTAAATCTGGCCGGTGGTTACATTGCACACGCGCCGCAGGTTGATGTCAATGAAGCGCTCGTAGTGCCCGAGGTCAAGGTCGGTTTCTGCCCCGTCATCGGTAACAAACACTTCGCCGTGCTGGTACGGGGACATGGTGCCGGGATCCACGTTGATGTACGGGTCCAGCTTCTGCACCGAGACGCTGACACCACACTCCTTGAGCATGCGGCCCATGGCGGCCACCACAATGCCCTTGCCCACAGAGCTCACAACACCGCCCGTAACCAGGATGAATTTTGTCATGCCGTGCGTGCCAGCTGCAAATGGCTTAAAAAGCGCAGTGGGGAGAGCTGTTGGTTTTGCTCTCCCCACTGCGATGCGGACATGTTGCTGCCCGTTATGTTTTGAAAATGCACTGCTGTGCGCCCCACGGCGCGCAGTATACCATGCGCTCTGCGCTGCCGCGTTTTAAACCGCCGCCAGCACCGCCTCTATCTTTTGTTCGTACATCTTGGCCGGACCGGCGCCCACTATCTTGTCCACCACCTGCCCGCCCTTAAAGAACAGCAGCGCGGGAATGCTCTGAATGCCATACTGCCCGGCATACTGCTGGTTCTCGTCAACGTTCACCTTGGCCACAATTATTTTGCCGTCATACTTGGTGGCCAGCGCATCGAGGATTGGGGCAATTTGCCGGCAGGGCCCGCACCACGGCGCCCAAAAATCCACCATTACCGGCACCGCAGACTTCAACACCGCCTTGTCAAACGCCGCATCGGTCAAATGAACTACTTCTGAACTGGACATGTATCCTCCGTGTGGACAGAATTGTATCGCGGACGGTGCGCGTTATTGGCGTGCGGCACCGACGGCGGCAGCCAGCAATAAACCCACGCCAAGCGGCACCACAAGCGCAACCAGTGTGTTCAGAAGGCGGTTGTCCCGGCGGGTAAAGAAGCGCCCCAGCACGTGCAGCTCGGTGATTGAACCGGCCAGTGCGCCAATGGTCACGCCCCACATAATGGCGCCCGGCCAGCCGCCCAGCAGGGCACGCACCGGCGGCCAAAAATTGGCCGTCATTAGTGCCCCCACCAGCGCCACAATAATGCCGCTGGCCTGGTTCAAGCGCAGTTGGTGGCGGTCCATTAGTTAGAACTTGAAAAAGTTTTGCATCTTCATCGCCAGCGACATGTCGCCTTTGACTTTGATTTTGCCGCCCATGAACAACGCCATTGCATTCGCCTCGCCGTTCACCACTTTTAACCAGTCTGCCGCGGCCAGTTCCATGGTCATGTTGGGGCTGGGGTGGCTGCCGCTTTGCACCTGCAGCGCGCCATCCGCTATCAGCAGCTGCCATTGCCCGCCCTGCTCGCCCGCCAAATCCATCTGGATCACGGCGTTGATTGAGCCGGCCTTCTCCGCCACAAAATGCGCCGGCATCTGCTCAAAAATCTGCTGCACGTTTTCTACAAGTGGTGGCATGGCGGTGTTTCTCCGTGGCCTAGGTTGGGTGGAGTATATGGCTTTGGCGGGCAGTGCGTCAAACTACCGGGCCGCATGCTATACTTTTTTTCAGCCGGTTCGAAGTGAACGCGCGCGCCAACTCCAC
>CANNEJ010000045.1 GCA_947503585.1 Anaerolineales bacterium
CCGGGGCTGGCGGCGGGCAGCCAGCCCGCTGGGATGCAGCATGCGCTGCAGGCTGATCTAAGTGGCGAGCTGCTGCTGCATGGCTATGCGCTGCGCGGCTTGCAGCTGGACCTGTACTGGCAGGCGCAGCGCAAGCTGGGTGTCAATTACAACTTTAATGTGCGCCTGCTCGATGCGGCTGGCATGTTGTGGAACAGCCCGGAGATTGTGCGGCCCGCAGATTGGCGTTTCATTCCGGGCACGGACTTTTGGCCGCCGGCAAAGTATGTGGTTGACAGCCAGATCTTGCAGCCGCTGGCCGGCTTGCCGCCTGGTGAGTACCAGATGCAGGTGGTGGCATTCCGCAGCGACACGCTGGCGGAGCTGGGCACGGTTGGGCTGGGAAAGTTTGTGCAGTCCGCGCCGGCCAGTGCGCAAGCCACGCCTGCTGGCGCGCTTGCAAAATTTGCGGATGCGCGCCTTGAACTGCAGGCGCTGCAGTTCAGCCGCAATGCGGCCGCGCCGGGCGAGCCGGTACGGGTGGACTTGCTGTGGCGGGCGGCCGCGTTGCTGCCGGAGCAGCTTGTGGTGCGGCTGGCGCTGATTGGGCCGGGCTCCCAGCGCGCCGCAGAGTGGCGCATGCCGTTGGGCGCGCTCTATC
This sequence comes from Anaerolineales bacterium, assembly GCA_947503585.1. Lineage (GTDB taxonomy): Bacteria > Chloroflexota > Anaerolineae > Anaerolineales > UBA11657 > BD1. The sequence goes on from CANNEJ010000045.1 coordinate 641, forward strand.
CGGCGCAGCGCTGGCAGCCAGACAACCTTGTGCGTGATGCACATGCCCTAACGCTGCCCACAGCTCTGCCTGCCGGCGAGTACCAGTGGGAAGTAGCGCTCGAGTCCGCTGGAGCAGCGGATGCAAAATCTTACCGGGCTGCGCAATCGTTTGGTGTGATTGAACTGGCGCGGCAGTTTGAGGCGCCGGGGATGCAAACGCAGCTGCACGCGCAGCTGGACGGGCGCGTATTGCTGGCCGGCTTCAGCGCGCCGCGGGGCGCGCAGTCCGCGCGCAAGCCGCTGGAAGTGCGCCTGATTTGGCAGTGTGTGGCGCTGCTGCCGCAGCACTACCGCGTGTTTGTGCATCTGTTGAATGCGCAGGGGCAGATCGTGGCGCAATCAGACGCCGAGCCGGCTGGATGGACCCGGCCCACCACCGGCTGGCTGCCCGGCGAGTTTATTGTGGATGAGCACCAACTGCAGCTGCCGATTGCACTGCCAGCCGGCAACTATATGCTGCAAGCCGGCCTGTATGATGCAGCCCGCGGGCAGCGCCTGAGCGGCAGCGGCAATCCAGCCGGGGTTGTTTTGTTGCAGCCGGTGCAGGTGGCTGCGCCGTGAAGCAGCTGTGCCCAAGTAAAATACCAAGACCATGCGCAACCGGCCCGCTGCAATTCATTTTGTAAAACGCCCGCCGCGCACGGCTGCGCAGCTGGCATGAGCGATTTGCCGTTGGATGTGCAGGCTGAGGTGGCTGCTGCGCTGCGCAGCGGCCGGCCGGTGGTGGCCTTGGAGTCGACGGTGCTTGCGCACGGACTGCCGCATCCGGTAAATATGCAGCTGGCGCATGACCTTGACCGTGAAGTGCGCGCCCACGGGGCGGTGCCTGCAATTGTGGCAGTGCTCGGCGGCCGCATCAAAGTGGGGCTGACGTCGGATGAATTACAGCGCATAGCCACTGAGCCCGGGGTGCTTAAGGTGAGCCGGCGCGATCTGCCGCTGGTTGTGGCCCGTGGGCTGGCGGGCGCCACCACGGTGGCAGCCACCATGCTCGCAGCGCATTGGGCCGGCATTGCGGTGTTCGCAACCGGTGGCATTGGCGGTGTTCATCGCGCAGCGCCGCAAGACATCTCCGCCGATTTGCCGGAGCTGGCACGCACGCCGGTGATGGTGGTGTGTTCCGGCGCGAAGGCAATTTTGGATTTGCCCGCGACGCTGGAATGGCTTGAGACGCACGGGGTGCCTGTTATCGGCTATGGAACCAGTGAGCTGCCGGCTTTTTACTCGCGTGCCAGCGGCCTGCAGCTGGCTGCGCGGGCAGACACGCCGCAGCAAGTGGCTGCAATTGTGCGCGCTCAGCGTGCGCTGGGGCTGGGCGGCGGAATGCTGCTGGCCGTGCCGGTTCCGGCGGCGGCCGAGGTGCCCGCCTCCCAAATTGAGCAGGCGATTGCGACGGCGTTGGCGGCCGCGCAGGCGCAGCACATCATAGGTGCGGCGGTCACGCCCTTTTTGCTGCAACAGGTGGCGGCACACACGGGTGGCACCAGCCTGCAGGCTAATTTGGCGCTGCTGCGCAATAATGCGGCAGTTGCCGCACAAGTGGCCGCCGCGCTGGTTTGACCAACCTGCCACGGACCTGATAAACTCCTCGGTCTGCGGGGGTTGTACCCTTCGCCCGCAAATCCACAACCAAAAGGGCTTGAACTGAATGAGAGTATTACTGCTGAAAGACGTCTACAAATTGGGCTTGGCCGGCGATGTAAAAAAAGTGGCCGATGGCTATGCCCGCAACTTCCTGCTGCCGCAGCACCTGGCAGTGGGCGCTAGTGCGGGTGCGCTGCAAAGGGCAGACCGGCTGCGCAGTACGGCAGCGGTCTTGCGTGCCGCGGAGAATCGCGAGAAAGCTGCAATTGCCGCCGCAATGGAAGGGCTGGTGCTTACCTTTGGCGCGCGCGCCAGTGATCAGGGCAAACTGTACGGTTCAATCACCCATCAAATGGTTGTGGATGCCGTGCTTGCCGCCACCGGCGAAAAGGTGGACCGCCGGGCGGTCGTGTCGCCCTCGATCCGCGAGCTGGGAACGCACCGGGTGCAAGTGCGCCTGACGGCAGACTTGATTCCCGCACTCACCGTTGTGGTGCACCGCGAGGATGAAGCGCCGGTGGTGCAAGCAGTGGCGGAACCAGAAGCTCAAACCGAAGGTTAGAAGCATCCGGCTGGCTTGGTGCGCACGTCCAGGTTTTTTGGTAGCGTGCAAAGTCCTCTGCGCAACTTCGCAGCTACTAGTACGCGCAAGCTGGCTGGGGCAGGCGGAAAGCCACAACTGTAATAGCAGCGCCGCTCGTCTCGCGAATTTTTAGCGATGCGCTCAGATGGAATGCCATCCGGTAGAACAGGAATATTTCAAGTCAGCCTTGTTGTAATTTGAAATCTCACGCACGCTTTTCCGTAGTCTTGGCCGGCAGCAGCGCAGCGCGTTGGATGCTTGCTTGCGCATTGCTGGCTGCATGCAATGCCGCTGCGGCAGTGCCGACCGCAGCTCCAGTAGAGACTGCACTTCCGCAGCCTGCCGCAGTAGTTCCTGCCAGCGCTTTGGATGTGGTTATTTTTTCTGTCTCCATGGAAGGCTACCAGAAGGTTACGGCCGGTGCGGGCTCGCGCCAGCCGGACGCCAGCGGACTGGCGGATGTGAGTGAACGCTGGTGTGTGGAAGTGACAATGACGAAAGACTCGCAGCCGGCGCACGCTGCGGTTGAGGTGGCGCTGAAAGATGCCGCGCTGCAGCAGTGGGTTTCGTCCACCCCGCTCTACGGCAGTGACTGCTCCGCAATCAAATAACGCAGCTGCTTAAGACAAAATGCCCCGTGCTTGGTGCGCGGGGCATTTTGTTTGAATTGCAATTTAGAGCGCGGGTTACATGCCTTTGAGAATGCTGCTGAGGATCAGCAGGGTAGCCGGCCACAGTCCCACAAAAATACCCCAGCGCTCGCGATAAGCGGACATCATGGCTGCGCGCATTGCAGGGTCGATAATGTCGTCCAGTGCATTTGGCACCAGTGCGGCGCCGTAGAACCACAGCGCAATCGATGCCGGAATTGAAAGCAAACCGCCGTAAAAACAAAACTGGGAAAGCACTGCGAAATCCATTTGGTTGCCTCCGAACTATTAGCGGGCTGCCGGTGCGCACAGCGCAACTTAGTGCAGCAACCACTAAGCTTTTGTTGAACCTTGGGAGTTTCCCGTCCGCAAAGTGCGTTGCCCGATTGGCGCGGGTGCGCCTACTTCTTGGGTGCCGGCTCCTTGGTCTTTTCCGCCACCGCAGCCGCAGCTGGCTCAACAGCCTTCGGGGCCTCTTCCTTCTCCTGCTCCACAAAGGCGGCGCGCGCCAGCATCTCATCCTGACTGCTCAGGATGGTGATGCCTTTGGGTGCAGTTATGTCGCGCACATGAATCGAGTCGCCAATTGCCACCAAGCTGGCAATGTCCACCACAATGTTTGACACCAGGTCGCTCGGCAAACATTCAATCTCAAGCTCAGACAGGCCATGCGTTACGGTCACGCCACCCAACTGCATCACGGGTGCCGTACCGGTCAGCTCCACGGCCACCTGCAGGCGGATGGGCTTGTCCATGGCCACTGCCAGAAAGTCGATGTGCATCAAGTGCCCGCGAATGACATCGCGCTGCACTTCGCGCACGAGGCTTTTGTGAGTGTGCCCTGCCACCTTTAGGTCAATCAGCGTGGTGCCGCGCAGGCGGCGCAGGATCTGCGTGGTGCTGTGCGCATCCAGCTGCACCGCCAGCGGTTCCGGCAATGCGCCGTATACGATGGCGGGCAGCAGCCCTTCGCGGCGCAGCGCCTTGATGCCTTTGCGCTTGCGAGTGCGCAGGTTTGCAGTCAGTTCAACGATTTCCATGATGTCTACCGGCCTTTCAAATTGCGGGCTGGCTGCAACGCTGTATGGCATTGGCGCCGAACAAAAACGGGGGCATTTCGCAATATTTCCGAAACGACCCCGCTGGCATGCGCACAGGTTTGCAACTGCGCTGCTATTCTATGGGCGGCATGTTTTTTCGTCAAGCGCCACGCCGTGATTGACGATTGCCCGCATCGCCTTTACCATCCCTGCCTATGAAAGTGAACCGTGGCGCCGGCCTGCTGCTGGCCTTATTTTTGTGGGGCTGCCAGCCGGCTGCCGGCCCGGCTGCCCCTAAATCCAGCATCACAGTGCAGTGGGACTCGCAAACTACCACGTTCACCACGGCGCGCGCCACCGTCCGTGACGTGCTGCAGGACTTGGGTATCCAGCTTGGAACGCTGGATCGCGTGGTGCCGGGCGAGCTGGCCATGCTGAGCGATGGCATGCTGGTGAAGGTGACGCGCGTGGTGGAGCTGCTTGAGAGTGAGACGGTTGAGCTGCCATTTGAGAAACAGGTGGTGCGCAACGAGGGGCTGGCTGCCGGCGGGTCGCGCTTGCTGCAGACGGGCGTAAACGGAAGTGAAGAAATTACCTGGCGCGTGGTGCAGGAGGATGGCAGCGTGGCATCGCGCGCAGTGCTGCGCCGCACTGTGCTTGTTGCGCCGGTGCCGGAGATTGTGATGGTGAGTGCGCAGACAAACTTCACTGTGATCCCAATTGAAGGCACACTGGCGTATCTCTCGGCGGGCAACGCCTGGCTTGTGCGCACAGACAGCGGCCAGCGCCGGCCGCTCACAACCAGCGGCGACCTGGACGGGCGTGTGCTTCAGCTGGCACCGGATGCGCAGCGCATTTTGTACACGCGCCGCCTGACCGGCACGGATGCGTTTAACTCCCTGTGGACACTGAGCACAACGGACACAGCTGCTGTGCCGCTGGATCTGGCCGTGCGCAATGTGCTGTGGGCGGGCTGGTCCCCGCAAGCGGGCAGCACGCTGGCGTACTCCACCGGCGAGCCGCGCAGTGCTGCGCCGGGCTGGCAGGCCAATAATGATCTGTATCTGCTTACGCTGCCGGAACCGGATAAAAAGCCGGTTAAGCCGCAGCTGCTGCTCGCCGCTTCATCCGGCGGTGTGTATGGCTGGTATGGCCGGCGCTATGCGTGGGCGCCGGACGCAAGCAGCGTGGCCTATGCGGCCGCCGACTCGATTGGCGTTCTGGATGTGGCGGACCCGCAGGCGGTTACGCAGCGCGTCCTGGCGCAGTTCGTCCCGTTTCAAACTTACAGTGACTGGGCCTGGGTGCCTGAGCCGGACTGGTCAGCGGACGGAAAATTTTTGTATGCCGCGCTGCACGCCCCGGCGGTTGGCTTGGAGCTGGCCGAGGACAGCCCCGCATTTGATGTTGCGGCGCTGGCAGCGGATGGCAGCCTGCGTTTGAACCTGGTGGCGCAGTCCGGCATGTGGGCGGCGCCGGTGCTGGCTGCTGTGCCCGGCTTGGAACGGCCGGTGGCTTACCTGCAGGCAATCAATCCGCTGCAGAGCGTGAACAGCGGCTACCGCTTGATGTTGGTGGATCGCGATGGCAGCAACCGCAGCGCGCTTTATCCCGTGGCCGGCGAGGCGGGCTTGCTGCCACAGCTGCCGGCTTGGTCGCCGACGGGCAGCATGCTGGCCTTCGTAGATGGTGGTGACTTGTGGGTGATTGAAATCGCAAGCAAAGTTGCGCAGCAACTGACCGGCGACGGGCAAACCAGCAGCCCGCACTGGGTGCCATGAAACCTTCGCGCTGGCTGCCGGCCCTGTGCGCGATTGCAGCTGCCGGCATGCTTGCGGCTGCTGTTGCGCTGCTTGTGCAGGATGCGCGCGTGATGCGCGGGCGCAGCAGCGTTGCCGGCTTGCAACCGCGGCCCGCCAATCTGGCGGGCATCAATGTGGCGCTGCTGGGCGTTGAGCCTGCAGCACAGCAGGCTGCGCTGCAAGCTATTGCGGGCATCGGCTTTGGCTGGGTGCGCCAGGAGTTTGATTGGGAAACGCTGCCGGCCAACAGCAGCGGAGCGGGCTGGCCGGCGGCCGCAGCGCTGCTGCAAAATACGCACGCGCAAGGCCTGCGCGTAATCGCAGTGCTGAGTGGTGCGCAGCCGCCCGCCGATGCGCAGCAGTACGCGCTGGTTGCTGCGGCGTTTGCCGGCCGCTTCAACCGGCAGGTTGATGCCTACGAAATCTGGGACGAGCCCAATTTGCGCGCGGGCTGGGGCGCGCAGCCCGCTGCGGCCGGCTACCTGCGCCTGCTGCAAGCAGCGTACCCGGCGCTGCATGCTGCCCAGCCGGGCGCCACGGTTGTGTTGGGCAGTCTCTCGCCTTCCATTGACACCGGCCCGGACAACATCAGCGATTTGCTTTTCCTGCGGCAGCTTTATGCGGCGGGCGCTGCGCCATTTTTTGATGTGGCAAGCGGCAAGCCGTATGGTTTTGCAGCGGATGCGCAGGAGCTGCGCGTTGAGGCTGGCGCATTTAATTTTTCACGCTTCATACTATTGCGGGAGGAAATGGAGCGGGCTGGTGACGGTCGCAAGCAGCTGTGGGCCGGAAACTTCGGCTGGTACGTGCAGCCGGCGGGCGGTGCTGCAAGCGATGAATGGGGCGCTGTGTCCGCAGCCCGGCAGGCAGCCAATACCGCAGCGGCCTTTGCCCGGGCGCGGCAGGAGTGGCCGTGGGCCGGCGTGCTGGCGCTGGAGAATTGGCAGCCCGCCGGACCAACCGGCAGTGACCCACGCTGGGGTTTTGCGTTGCGCGCCGCGGACGGCAGCGACAGCGCGGGTGTGGCAGCACTCCGGCAGACTTTCTCAACTGTAGCGGCGCCGCCGGGCGAGCACGCAGCGGTTAATTCATTTGCCACATACACTGGCGCGTGGCGGTTCTCTGCGCTGGGCGCAGACATTCCGGCGCAAGGGCCTGCCAGTGTTGAGTTTATTTTTGAAGGCACCGAGCTGGCATTGCTGGCGCGGCGCGCAAACTACCGCGCGTACATTTATGCGGAGGTGGATGGGGTGCCGGCAAATGCGCTGCCAGTTGCCGCGGACGGGCGCGCGTATGTGGTGCTAACTGCGCCCGATCTGCAGCCGCAGGTGGCGCCGGTTACGCTGGCGCGCGGGCTTGCATCCGGGCGGCATGTGGCGCGGCTGGTGGCGGAACGCGGGTGGGACCAGTGGGCGATTGCGGGCTTTGCCGTGGCGGATGTGCCGCCGGCGCACGCCACGCGCACAAGTGCGGCGGCCGTGTGTGCTGCGCTGGCAGTGCTGCTGGCGGGCGCAGCGGGCTGGGGCGTGCGCGGCAGCCTGCGTGCGGCTGCGTTCTCCCGCGCCGCGACGCAGTTGGGTGCGCGCGCCACTGCGCCAGTGACGGCTGTGACGGCTGCAATCTTTTGGCTGTCTGCTGCCCAGGCGTGGGGGCAGCCGCTTACGCAGCTGATTGGCGTGCGCACAGAAACACTGCCAGTGGTGCTGACGGTGGTGAGTGCCGGCCTGTTTTATTTTTCACCATGGCTGCTGCTGACCGTGTTGAGCGGCACCGCAATGTTTTTGTTGCTGGCCGTGCGTCCGGCATTGGCTGCCGCACTGGTGGCTTTTTCTGCGCCGTTCTACCTGCTGCCGCGCCCGATGTTTGAGCGCGTGTTTTCGGCGGTGGAGGTGTTTATGCTGCTGGGTGCAGGCGCAGCGTTGCTGCACGGCATGGTGCAGGCTGCGGGTGGCAAAGCCCGGCGCCCGCAGCTGACGCTGCTGGACTGGGCCGTGCTGGCATTTGCCGCACTCAGTACGACCTCCATCTTTTTTGCGGCGCAGCGCGCGGTGGCTGTAACCGAGCTGCGCACCACAGTGCTGGAACCGGTGCTGCTGTATTTGCTGCTGCGCTTCATTCCCATGGCGGAGCGCGAGCGCTGGCTGGTGGCGGATGCGTTTCTGGCCGGCGCGCTGCTGGTGGCACTGGTGGGGCTGGGGCAGTACGCCAGCGGCACAAACCTGATTACGGCGGAAGACGGCGTGCTGCGCCTGCGCAGTGTGTATGGATCGCCAAATAATGTTGGCCTTTATCTGGGGCGGGCGCTGCCCGTGGCGCTGGCCGTGGCGCTGCTGGGTGTGCGTGATCTGCGCGGCCGCGTGTACGCGGCTGTGGCGCTGCCGCTGGCGGCTGCCTTGTGGCTGAGCTTTTCGCGCGGCGCGCTGCTGTTGGGCGTGCCGGCTGCGTTGGCGGTGGTGCTTCTGTTTTGGGGTGGGCGGCGTGCGCAGCGGGTGCTGGCAGCGGCCTGTGTGGGCGGCTTGCTGGTGCTGCTGCTTGTGGCCGGGCGCAGCCCGCGCTTTGTGCGCCTTGCAGATTACACGCAGGGGCCGGTGTTCTTTCGGTTGCAGCTGTGGCGCAGTGCGCTGGCAATGGTGCGGGATGCGCCGCTGACCGGCGTGGGGCTGGACAACTTTCTGTACACATACCGCGGCCGCTACATAGCACCGGCTGCGTGGCAGGAGCCCAACCTTTCGCACGCACACA
>CANNEJ010000046.1 GCA_947503585.1 Anaerolineales bacterium
GCAGCCCGGCGGCAGGTCAATCAGGCGTGGCACCGTGCCGGGAATGGTGTCCAGCTTCTCGCGCACTTCTCCCAGCACTGGCACAGATCCGATGAGCCCCTGCGTGTAGGGATGCTTGGGGCCGTCAAACAGGCTTTCCACATCCGTCTGCTCGATGATCTGACCGGCGTACATCACGGCCACGCGCTCGCACATTTCTGCCACCACGCCCAGATCATGCGTAATGAGTATGATGGCGGAATTGGATTTGGCGCGCAGGCTGCGCATCAAGTCCAGGATTTGCGCTTGAATGGTCACGTCCAGCGCGGTTGTCGGCTCGTCGGCAATCAGCAGCTCGGGGTCACACGCCAGCGCCATCGCAATCATCACGCGCTGCGCCATGCCGCCCGACAGCTCATGCGGATACGAATGCGCCCGGCGGCCCGCGTCCGGGATGCCCACCAACTCCATCAACTCTACGGCGCGCTGCCACGCTTCCGCGTAGCGCAGGCCGCGATGGGTGGTCAGCGATTCGGCAATCTGATCGCCCACCTTGAACACGGGGTTAAGTGAAGACTGCGGCTGCTGAAAAATCATTGCGATGCGGTCGCCGCGCACCTTTACCATGTCGCGTTCTGCCAGCTTCAATAGGTCGCGCCCCTCAAAGATAACCTCGCCATCCAGGATTTTGCCCGGCGAGCCCACAAGGCGCAAAATGGAAAAGCACGTGACGCTCTTGCCGCAGCCGGACTCACCCACCAAGCCCAGCACCTCGCCGCGCTTTACAAAAAAGTCTACGCCATCCACCGCCTTCACCACACCATCCTCGGTGTGAAAGTGCGTTTTTAGATTTTTGATTTCCAGCACGATGTCCGCAGCACCGTCGACCGGCGCGGAACCGTTGGTGGTTTTTGTGGATATCACTTTATGCGCCTCCGTTTCCTACAAACGTCAAGTGTACCATATGCATCCGCCCGGTTTGCGGCAGCCGGCTGTGCGGCTGGTACGCCCCGCTGGCTGCGCGCGGCGGATTGCAGCCCACCTTGCTACAGCTGCGAGCGCGGGTCAAACGCATCGCGCAGTCCATCGCCCACATAATTAAATGCCAGCGCACACATAAAAATAGGCAGGCCGGGAATGAGCGGCAGCCACGGATGCTCGAACATGTAGCTCTCGGTAAAGCTGAGCATGTTGCCCCACGTGGGCGTGGGATCCTGAATGCCAAAACCCAGAAAGCTAAGCGCTGCCTCGCTGATCACATAATCAGCCAGGCCCAGGCTGGCAGACACCACCAGCGGCGCAAAGGCATTGGGGATCATGTGGCGCAGGATGATGCGCGTGTTGGAGGCGCCGGCCGCACGCGCACCCTCCACAAAGCTCATCGTCTTAAGCGAAAGCACCACGCCACGCGTCAGGCGCGCTATGCCCAGCCAGCCCAGCGACATCAGCACCAGCATGATCATCACCACCTGGCGCGCCTCCAGTGCGGAGATGTACATAAATCCGGAGAGTCCGTTGATGACGAAGTCCGGCACGGGCACAGCCTTTGGGCTTTGCAGCAAAATGGACGAGAGGATCAGCAAAATGGGCAGCGTCGGGATGGTGAGCAGAAACTCCACAAAGCGCATCAGGATGTCATCCAGCACACCGCCGTAATAGCCGGAGAGGGCGCCCACCACCGCCCCCACCGCGGTGGAACCGATCACTGACACAACGGCAACCGTGAGCGAGATGCGCGCCGCATACAAAATGCGCGACCAATAGTCACGGCCCAGATGGTCCGTGCCCAGATAATGCGTGCGGCCATCTTTGGGCGAGACGGAAAACGGCGCGGCAAAGCTGTTGCCCACTTCAATCTCCGTGGCGTCATACGGCACCAGCGCCCGAACCGCGCCCGCCAGCAGAAAGATAAGCACGAGCAGCGCGCTGCACACCACCGCCAGACGATGACGCGCAAAGCGCCGCACAATCAGCCACAGCTGGCTTTGTTCCACCGGCATGGCCTCGGCTTGCAACGGCGGCAGGGTTTGGGGGGCAGCGGACATTTGGGGCGCGCCTAACTAACGCGAATGCGTGGATCGACCACGGTATAGAGCACATCTGAAAGCAGCGTGGCCAGCACGGTCAGCACCGCCGATATGAGCAGGATTGCCATGGTCACGGGATAGTCATTGCGGCCGAGTGCATCCACAAACAAGCGCCCCATGCCCGGCCAGTTGAAAACTGTTTCTGTGATGACGGCACCGCCAAAAGCCCCCGGCAGCGCAAACACAACAATCGTGATGAATGGGATCAGGGCGTTGCGCATTGCGTGGCGCACAAGCACCAGGCGCTCGCGCAGTCCCTTGCTGCGCGCCGTGCGCACGTAATCCTGGCGCAGCACTTCCAGCATGCTGGCGCGCACATAGCGGCTCCAGCCGGCTACGCTCACAAGCACCAGCACAGACACCGGCATGATCATGCGCAGCGTCTGGTCAAGCAGACTCTGCGGTTCCACCCGGCCCAGCAGCGGCATGGTGTACGCGCGCACACCGGCTGCATCACCCGGCGGCAGATATGCCCAGCCCGCGCGCTTAAACAGAATTGAAAAAACAAGAATGAGAATCAGGCCAAAGAAAAAAGTTGGCATGGACGACCCGATGAACGCGCCGGTGGTTGCAGCATAGTCAAAGCGCGAGTATTGGCGCACCGCCGAATACAGGCCCAGCGGCACGCCGATCATCAGCGAGATCAGGGTGGCCGCAATCTGCAGCTGCAGGGTGCGCGGCAGGCGCGACCAGAGCAGTTCCGATACCGGGCGGTCGCGCAGGATGGCCCACGAGTTGCCAAAGTCGCCCCGGATGATGCCGCGGCTGGTGCGGCGGCCGGCCAGGTCACGCATAGAAACGGTCTGCTCGCAGCCCACGGTCTGCAGCGTGTCTTCGCCGCCGCTGCGCACCACGGCCTCAATCGGAATGCGGCAGCCCACCACCACATCCCCCAGCAGCTCGCGGCCGCCAATGGAAAGCGGGCCGCGCGGCACGCCCGCCAGCCAGCGGGTGAAGCGCACAGAAAAGTACAGGTCCAGCTCAAATTGCGCGCGAATACGCGCGATGTCTTCCTTGTCAATTTTGCGGGTGCTGGATTGCGTTTGCTGCAGCAAGCCCTGCAGCGGACCGCCGGGAGCCGCGCTCAGCAAAGCATAGGAGGCCAGCGCAGAAAAGAACAGCACCACCAGCATCTGTGCGCTGCGGCGGATCAGATAATTAGTCATTGATGGGGTAAGGCGCGCAGGCGGCGCCTGACGGGGGGCAGCAAGCTTGTGCCGCCCCCCGTGTCATTCGAATGCACGCGTGCGCGTTACTTGGTATTGAAGTTGAAGTCGATGTGCTCCCAAGTGGCGCTGGGCGTGAAGAAAATTTTCACATCGCCCTCGTCTGCAGCCGCCTTCACGGTGGCCACTTCCTCGCCGGCGCCCAGAGTCTCGCCAAATACCACATCCACCTCGCCGGTCAGCAGCTGCGCCACCGCCTGGTTGGTGTCCTGCACAATCTTGATCGTGATGTTGGGAGTCTTGGGCTTGCCCTTATAAAAGTTGGGGTTGGCGGCGAAGGACATGGACACACCCTTCTCCCACTTTGTGATGGTGTATGGCCCCAGCCCGATCGGGCTTTCCGCAATCTCCGCTAGCGTTGTCCACTCTTTGGCCGGCACATCCGCCAGCTTGCGGCCGTCGCTCAACTTGCGGTGCGCCGGGTACCAGCCTGGTCCAATTGAAAAGTAAAGCGGCGGGGTGTAGCCCGGCATCAGCATGATGCTGTATTCGGTATCCCCCCAAGTTTCCTTGGCCGTGCGTTCGCAAACAGTGAAATCCGTTGCGCCCGAATCCGGGTCGCACGTAATTTTCGACGCCAACTCCAGATCTGCTGCTACCAGCGGATTGCCATCCGACCACTTGAGGCCGCTCTCAAGCTTCCAGTTCATTGTCATTTGCGGCATCTGGGCACCGCCGCCCGTGTACTCAATCTCTTTTAGCTTTAGATCGCCGTACAGCGGCAGGTCTCCGGCAGCGTCCACCACGCGGATCTTTTCACCGCTCTTCAGTTCCACCACATCGCCGGCGGCATTGATCACCTTGTCGCCGTCTTTCACATCCACCGCCACCAGTGTGGCGCCCTTGTTTTCCAGCGTGGGCAGTTCTGTAAAGTACATGTTGGCTGCAAAGTCATAGTCCAAGCTGGTGATGCCCACACCTTGAATTAAAGTACTTGCCAGAGTAGCCACGAACGCGTTCTCCACCAGTGTGAAGAGTGAAGCCGGCTCCTGAGAAAGGGCCAGAATTATGGTTGTTTCGCCGGGGCGCTCCCAGTCTGCAACGTTATAGGTGGGGTACGGCTGCCCGGGGCGCGGGTCAAAGCCAGCTAGATCAGCAGCTGTGGCGTTCACCTCCACCCGGTTAAACATCGGCAGGCTCGGCATGTCGGCCGCAAACCCTTCCTGGAAGATTGCGTACTGCTTGACGCGCTCTGCGCGGTCCAGTGTGTTGTTTGCACCTTTAATGGCGTTGCTAGCGGCTTCGTTGCACCAGCCCATTCCGTTCTGGCCTTCCCACCCGTTGCTTGGCAGCGGGATTTTGTCACAGGCATACAAAGACTGGCCACCGGGATCAGCATCGCCTACCCACGCGAAAGCACCGAGCTCATAATCTCGCCGCGCAAGACCAGTGGTGTCGCCGAACCACCACGAGGCTGGCGCATGCAGGCGCACCACGCGAACGCCACAGTCCTTCATGTTGGATTCGAAGACGGCAGCCCAGGTCTGGCGGAACTGGGCACTCGTGGTTGTGAAGCGCAATGAAAGCTCGTTGCCGTCCGCATCAGATCGGTAGTCGGCGCCTTCGCCCAGCTTCCAGCCGGCTTCATCCAGCAACGCACCGCCCTTGGCCACATCAAAAGCATATTGCACCTTCGGCTTGGTGTATGCCCAATGGCTGGTGGGAATTTGGGTATCCATCAAAATAGCGGCTTTGTCGTCTAGCCAGCTGTACACGGAGGCAATCACCTCCGGCCGGTTGGTGCAGTGGGCAATTGCCTGGCGCACCTTCACGTCACTCAAGATCGGGTGCGGCGTTGTGTAATCCTCCGTCGTTACTTCAACTATCTTTTCTTTTTCGACAACTACTTCTTTCTCGACGGTCTTCTCAACGATCTGCGTTACGACCACTTCCTTCTCAACAATCTGTGGCTGGCAGGCGCCGAGCACAAGCGCTGCAACTGTGGTGCAGGCTAGCAGCACGGAAATGCGATTTGAACTTTTCATGATATTCCTCCTAATTTCTTCAAATTGAAATGGCGGTTGTATTCTGGCAAATTAGAGCTTTGATTGAACGGGGGCACACACTCCTTTTAAGAAGGTTAACAACAGTCAACATTGACCGCCGGAAGGCCGGTAAATTTGATTGGAAAATATACCACAACTGGCCACGCTTACGTTTACATTTAAGACACAGCGCACGCGGTAACAGACAGGCTAGCAACGCCGGGTGCTGCCACCAGGCTGGCAGGCATGCCCAACGGCAGTGTCCATTGGTGCGCCGTGTGGCCGGCTGGCCAGCCATAAACAACCGGCACCTGCAGCGGCGCCAGCAAATCCTGCAGCACCTCCAGCAGCGACAGCGATGCAGCCGGACCGGCCGGCTGCTCGCACGCGGGCGATGCGCCAAACACCACACCCTGGCACCCGGACAGGCTGCCCGCCTGCAGCAGCTGGGTGAGCATACGGTCAATACGGTAGGGCGCCTCATCCACATCCTCCAAGAGCAGCAGCGCGCCGCTGCTGCGCAGCTGCCAGCGCGTGCCGCTGAGGGCAGCAAGCAGGCTGAGGTTGCCGCCCACAAGCGGACCGTGCCCACTGCCGGCGCACACCACCTGCGCCGGCTGCTGCCAGCCCTGCGCCGCAGCCGGCACGGGCAGCGGGCCCAGGGGTATGCGCTGCGTCCACGCCCGGTGCAAATGGCTGCGCGTAAAGTCCGGCGCCTCCGCGCCCAGCACGGCCAGCGCTGCCACCGGGCCATGAAAGCTGACCCAGCCCAGCTCCAACGCCAACGCCTGATGCAAAGCCGTAATGTCGCTGTAGCCCGTCACAATTTTGCAGGCTGCTTCGCGCCGCAGCAAATCCCAGTCCAGCAGTGGCAGCAGGCGTGTGGTGCCGTAGCCGCCGCGCGCGCACCACACCGCCTGCACCTGCGGATCCAGCAGCGCACCCTGCAGCGCAGCTGCGCGCGCTGCATCGCTCTCGCCCGCCAGATAGCCGCGCGCAGCCGCTGGCAGCCAGCGCATGGTGCTGCTGAGCTGCCAGCCATGCAACAGCGCCACGGCGGATTCCAAGGCTGCGGGCGCCACGGGTTTGGCGGGCGCCACAAAGGCCACACAGTCCCGCGGCTTAAGCGCCGGTGGAATCTGGCGCGGCCTGGCAGCGCTCATTGCGGGGCCAGCCGCGCGCAGGGCTGCGCGCAGCGGGCGCGGCTAGCGTTTTTGGCGCGGGTCAAGCGCGTCGCGCAAGCCATCGCCCAAAAATGTGAAGGAGATGACAAACACGGATACAACGAGCGAGAGCACGAGCAAAAAGTCCGGCTGGCTGGCAACGTTGCTGTAGGCTTCAAGGAAAAGGCGGCCCCAGCTGGTGACGAAGAATTCTTTGCCGGTGATGGAGGGGCGCAGCCCCAGCCCCAGATAGCCCAGAATGGCTTCGGCAATAATCAGGCGCGGCACGGCAAACGCCGCCCACACCACCATTAAGCTCAGGCTGTTGGGCAGCAGATGGTGCATGATGATGCGCCAGTTTGAGGCACCCAAACCGCGCGCTGCATCAATAAACTCAAGGTTCTTTAACGACAGCGCCGAACCGCGAATGAGGCGCGCCAGCCCCGTCCACGAGACCACCGCCAGCGCCGAAAGGAAAAGCACAAGTCCATTGCCCAGTCTGCCCAGCGGAGTGGAGCCCAAAGTGACCATAATGAGAATGAGAAACAGCACATCCGGAAAGGCATAAAAGATGTCGGTTGTGCGCATCACAAGATTGTCTGTCATGCCACCGGCCCAGCCCGCAAGGAAACCCAGCGTCGATCCGATCACCAAAATGATCAGCGCCGGCATTAGCCCGGCCACAATCGAAGAGCGCGTGCCGTATAAGATGCGGCTGAGCACATCGCGCCCTTGCGAGTCCGTGCCCAGCGGAAAGGTGAGGTCCGGTGCCACACCGGCCGGTGATTGCGCGCGCCAGAAGGGCGGCACGTAGTCCCGGCCACTGTTGTCCTTAACCGGATTGTGCGGCGCCAGCCACGGCGCAAAGAGCCCGGCCAGCCCGTACAACAAGATGATGGCAATGCTTACCAGGGCTGCGCGGTTGCGCCGGAAACGCCGCCACGCCAGGCTCCACTGGCTGCGCGAGACCGGACCCTGCGGCTCCGCCAGCTGTAGCGGTGCCGCGGCTAACGGCATTGTGTGTGCGTCTGTTTGCATGGCGCCGGCTACTCGCTGCGTACGCGCGGGTCAATCAACCCATAGAGCAGGTCCACGCTCAGGTTGCCCAGCACAATCAGCACAGCGTACAGCAGTGTCGTGCCCATAATCAAGGAGTAGTCGCGGTTGCCAATGGACAGCACAAAATCGCGCCCGATGCCGGGAATGCCAAAGATGTTTTCAATCACAATAGAGCCGGTGATCAGGCCCACCAGTGCCGGCCCCAGATTGGTGACAACCGGGATAAGCATGTTGCGCACCGTGTGTTTCCAGATCACAACCCGCTCGCCCAAGCCCTTGGAGCGCGCGGCGCGAATGAATTCCTGACTCATCACCTCCAGCATTGCGCTGCGCGTGAAGCGCGCGGTTTGCGCCAGCGTGCCGAAGCCAAACACCATCGCCGGCACAATCCAGGGCGTGATGCCGCTCCAGGACTTTTGCACCACCGGAATGAGATGCAGCCCCACCGCGAGCACAACGATGGCAAAGAATGCCACTACAAAACTCGGCACGGCCACGCCAACATTGGTGACCAGTGTGATGAGGTAATCCACACTGGTGTTTTGGCGCAGTGCCGCCAGCACACCCATTGGAATGCCAACCACCACAGCAAAGATCATGGAAAGCAAGCCCAAACGCAGCGAATAGCCAAACTTGGAGTGGAAGAAGTTGCGCCCGTCACCCTCCGGCACGCCAAAAAAAATATCCTGCACATTCTTGCCGCGCTGCCGGTACGATGGCCCCAGATTGCCGCACACCACACCGCATTCAAAAATACCTTTTGCATTGGTGTAGCCAACCATATAGCGCAGGTATTGCTCGGGGAGCGGCCGGTCCAAACCAAAGCGCTGGTCCAGCAGCTTTTGGGTGCGCGGATCCACTTGTTTGCTTTCGGCGTCACGGTCCCAAGGTCCGCCCGGCGCCAGCTTCATCAAAGCAAATGTGATCAGCGATATTACAATAATTACCGGGAAGAACCAGATAAAGCGGCGAAAGAGCAATCCGGTCATGACAACAGGGGATTAACAAGCGAATGGCAGAACTTGCGCTGCCATTCGCTCGTTTCAATCAGCTAAAGTGCGCTAGGGCACTTGCGAAATGTCGATATCAATTGTCTGCGGCGTGATGTCGCCGGGGTAGCCCGCATCCTGCGGGGTCTTGCTGTAACCAGACACCCACGGCTTGACCAGGTAACTGTTGACGTTGTTCCAGAAGAAACCCACCGGGTTGGCATCCACCAGCTTGTCCTGTGCCTGCTGATACAGGTCGGCGCGCTTGGTGGCGTCCAGCTCCACATCAGCCTGTACGGTGAGCGCATCAAACTCTGCGTCTGCAAAACCAATGCGTGAAGCAAAGGAGGTGCTGCCGTTGAAGTAAACGCTCAGCCAGTTCTGGGGGTCCGGATAGTCGGCACACCAGCCGCCAATGAACATTTGCAGGCTGCTCTTCTTGTCCTTTTGCATGGCGGTGAAGGCTGTCGGCTCAATCGGGTTCAGCT
>CANNEJ010000047.1 GCA_947503585.1 Anaerolineales bacterium
GCTGCTGCACGATCTGACCCGCAACCGCGTCTGGTAAGTAGGCTTCCAGCACAAATGCCCAAACTTAATAAATTGCTGCCGGCGCCATAATGGTTCTCCAATAGCCTGTTTGTGGCAGTAGCTGGCACTTCACAAAACTCGCAGTTCGGCAATCGGCGTTGCACTTGCGGCTGCGCAACGGTCCTAGATTCCAGCGTATTTGCAGCAACAGCCTCCACGCGCAACCTTGTACGGCCTATTGCACGTGGGCCACGTTCATGTGTTATGATCTAAAGGCTTGTAATAAGTTTAATTAAAGGAGTCAACATATGCCTACTATAAGTTTGTCGCAGTATCAACTTGTTTATAACTCGCTCTCGTTTGCCATCGCATCCATGGGTGGCGCATTTGTTTTCTTTGTACTTTCCCGCCCGGATGTCAATGAGAAGTATCGACAGGCAGTCACAATGTCTGCGTTGGTGTGCTTTATTGCGGGCTACCATTACCTGCGCATATTTGAGAGTTGGAAGGGCGCGTTTGCCCTGCAGGGTGGAATGTATGCGCCTACGGGCGAACCCTTCAATGACGCTTACCGGTATATCGACTGGCTATTGACCGTGCCGCTGTTGTTGGCGGAGTATGTGGCGTTGCTTGCGATCTCGCGCCAAAAAGCCGAAGGCATGACGTTCCGGCTGATTATTGCGGCAGTCTTGATGATTGCTACTGGTTATGTCGGGGAAGTGTCCGTGGACGGTACGCGCGCCATCTGGGGCGCAGTGTCCACGGTTCCTTTTGTTTACATCTTATGGGTGCTGTGGGGCGAAATTGGCGAGGCGATGGCGAAGGAAAGCGCCTATGTTCGGGTGTTGATGCGCAATACGCGCCTGCTCCTGCTTGCCACCTGGGGCTTTTACCCGATCACATATTTGCTGCCCATGTTGGGGGTGGCTGTTGGCAGTGCTGTGGTGGGCGTGCAAGTTGGCTACTCCATTGCAGATGTTTTAGCCAAAGCCGGCTACGGCATCATGATTTACTGGATCGCTAAGGCTAAGACCGACGCTGTATAGTCGTTAAGCGAATAATGACCGTTGTTGGAGGGGGGGCGTTCTACCGCCCCCCTTTTTTTTGTAGAAAAATTGCGCACCAAATATTCAGTTTAGAGAGAGTGAAAGAACCATGAAGTATTCATTGAACAGAATCATACTGTTTGCGTTTTTAGCCACGCTCGTGCCTGGTTTATCGCTCCTGTCGTGGACTGATTACACAACCACTAGAAATGAACTTCAGAAAAACTTTGACTCCATGGTTAGTCAAACTGGGGAGAATGTGGTCGGCGCATACCAACTTGTAGAAATTAGCTACAAGATATTGTCGCAAGCCCTCGAAACCGATGCGATAAATGCTTTCAAGCCCTTTTCAGCCGCGTATGAACAAGCCGGCGGCAAGATTGAAGATATGGACCTCGAAAGTATCAAGTCTGAACTGGGTGATGATTGGGACTTGTACGTCATCGATGATGCCGGTGTTGTTGTGGCCACTACCTTCCAAAAAGACCTGGGACTGGATTTCTCGCAATTTGCCGACTTTAATGCCAATTTACAGGAAATCCGAAAAAGCAGCCGCTACCAAGGCGATCGTGTGGCAAATGAAACTCTAACTGGAGAAGTTAGGAAATATGCCTACTTGGGCACCCCGGACAAGAAATATATTCTAGAGGTCGGCCTAAAATCCGTGAAGTTTGAGCAAATGCTCAAGGAGCTTGACCTATCAGCGATATCTGAAGGCTTTCAGGAGTTTAACCCCGATCTCACCTCGGTTCTTATTTTTAATTCAGATGGTGAGATCTATAACTTACCTGATTTTGTGCCGACTGAGAAACAAAAGTCTGATGTAGCGAGTGTATACACCACCGGTGTTCGTATCGATTATCTGGTTCCTGAGAAAAACGAGAGGCACGTGTATATCTTTGCAGATGTTGACGATGATAACTTTTCTGCTTCGCATGGGGACAAGGCAATTGAGCTGATCTTCAGCACCAAGCAGCTCGACGACAAACTTGACCAGCTCGCGCGTAATCAAGTGCTGATTACCAGCCTGTTCATTGGCGTCGGTACAGTTGTGGCTTATCTCGTGGCGTTGCGATTATCAAAGCCAATCGCACAGATTACTTCGGCGCTTGATGTGATTGCCGCGGGTAATCTTGAGCATAAAATTCCCGAAGCCACGGGTACCTTGGAGGTTGGCAAGCTGACGGCCGGGTTGAAGGCAATGGTCGCGAGTATCAGGGATAAAATTTCCGAGATCATCTCCACAAATGTTGCCTACGAGCGCTTTGTTCCCAAGCAGTTTTTGACGCTGCTTCAGAAGCACAAAATTACTGAGGTCGTCATTGGCAACAGTAGTTCTTTGAAAATGGCCGTACTAATATCAGATATCCGAAATTTTACGAGCATATCTGAGCATCTTTCGGCTGATGAGACTTTCTATCTGCTGAACGGATATTTGGAGGCGCTGACGCCGGCAATCAGTAAGAACGGCGGGTTTATTGATAAATATATTGGTGATGCTGTGATGGCGTTATTCAACACCACAACTGATTGTCCAGTTAGAGCTGCGGTGGAGATGAATAAGCGATTGGATGAGTGGAATCGAGTTCCTAGAAAAGTTGCTCCCGAGGATATTCGGATGGGGGTCGGAATTCATTATGGTGACCTGGTCCTGGGCACGATCGGGCAAGTAGATCGCATGGATACTACCGTCGTGAGCGACACAGTTAACGTTGCTTTTCGATTGGAAGCGTTGACCAAAATCTATGGCGCCAGAATTTTAATTTCTGAAAGAGTGTTCATGTCCCTGCCGGATGAGCTGCGGGATATGTGCAGGTTTGTGGACTGTGTTCGCGTGAAGGGAAAGGTTGAGGAGTTGAATGTTTACGAGGTTTTCGGGGCTGATGAGCATGGTTTAGCATTGGCAAAAAAGGAGTCGAGAACTGAGTTCGAAAAGCTTGTTCGGCAGGGTGGCAATGGTGGTGGCGATAAGGCATTGGCGGGCCTTAAGGCATTGAGCCATAATTTAAAGAGCGATAGTGTGCTCGCCTATTGGATTGAGAGACTATCTGTTCCCGCTCTGGCTTAGGATTGTCAGGTGATCGATGTGATTGCGTAATGCCAGACAGCGGTGGGCTTACGCCCGACGGGACGCTCTTTCCCGTGTTGTTTTGCGCTGTGGGCTGGCTGGGCGCGAATTTTCCGCGGGTAGACGGGCGCACAGCGGTGTGCGGTTGTATGTGGGTCCTTTCCATGGCCTAGTTTGCGGCAGTGGCATGTTGCTGTAGAGGCGCCGTTCGGCATCTGGCTGTGAAGCGGCTTCTAGTTTGACCGTTGCGGGTCTGGCAACTTTGTTATACACTTAGCGCATTGTAA
Source organism: Anaerolineales bacterium (assembly GCA_947503585.1). GTDB lineage: Bacteria > Chloroflexota > Anaerolineae > Anaerolineales > UBA11657 > BD1. Next base: position 3,402 of record CANNEJ010000047.1, read on the forward strand.
AACCACAGGGGCGAGCCCCTGTGGTTTATTTTTTCCCAACGGAGCCAGGTAGAGATGATTTCTGCATCGAACGTGACCCTTTCTTATGGCAAGCGGGTGCTTTTCAAGGATGTGAACATAAAGTTCACGCCGGGCAATTGTTATGGCCTCATCGGTGCCAATGGTGCCGGGAAGTCCACTTTTCTGAAAATACTTGCGGGCGAGATCGCGGCCAGCAAGGGTGAGATCAGCGTCGGGGCGCGGGAACGCATTGCCGTACTCAAGCAGGATCAGTATGCTTTTGATGATGAGACTGTTGTCAATACGGTAATCATGGGGCATAAACGCCTGTATGACATCATGCATGCGCGGGAGGCCATTTTTTCGAAGGTGGATTTTAACGAAGCTGATGGTATCCGCTCCGCTGAGCTGGAGGCGGACTTTGCGGAGATGAACGGCTATGAGGCCGAAGCCGAGGCGGCCGTGCTGTTGAACGGCATCGGAATTGTGGAAGAGCTGCGCGGCAAGAAAATGCGCGAGCTTGATGCGGGCGACAAAGTGCGCGTCCTGCTGGCTCAGGCGCTGTTTGGAAACCCGGATGTGCTGCTGCTGGACGAGCCCACCAACAACCTGGACTTCAAAACAATTGCCTGGCTGGAGGAATTTCTCTCGCGCTTTGCAAATACCGTGATTGTGGTTTCGCATGACCGCCATTTCCTGAACCAGGTGTGCACGCACACAGCCGACATCGATTTCGGCAGAATCCAGGTTTATGTAGGCAACTATGACTTTTGGTATCAGGCCTCGCAGTTGAATCTGCAGCAGAAGGAAAATGAAAACCGCAAAGTTGCCGACAAGGCTGCCGAGCTGAAGGACTTCATCCGGCGCTTTAGCTCCAACGCCTCCAAAGCCAAGCAGGCCACCTCCCGCAAAAGGCTTCTGGAGAAACTGACAATTGAGGACATGCCGGTGTCCACCCGCAAGTACCCGCATGTCATGTTCAAGCCGGACCGCCCCTGTGGCGACATCATCCTTGAGATTGAGGCGCTTTCGAAGGCGGTCGACGGCGTTCAAGTGCTGTCCAACTTGAATCTGGTTGTGCGCAAGGGCGACAAGATTGCGTTTGTGGGCAGCCATACCCAGGCGCGCACCACGCTGTTTCAGATTCTTGCCGGCGAGCTGGAGCCGGACTCCGGCAGCTTTCGCTGGGGTATCACTATGACCAATAGTTACTTTCCGAAGGAGAACAGCAGCTTCTTTGAGCAGGACATAAATTTGATTGAGTGGCTCGGCCAGTTTGCGCCGCCAGCTGAAGGCGAGACTTATGCCCGCAGCTTTCTCGGCCGCATGCTCTTCTCCGGTGAAGAGGCGCTGAAGATGACCAGTGTGCTCTCCGGTGGCGAACGTGTGCGCTGCATGCTCTCGCGCATGATGTTGAGGGGGGCAAATGCACTGATTTTGGATGAGCCTACCAATCACCTGGATTTGGAGTCGATTACATCCCTGAACGACGGCCTGATTGCTTTTCCGGAGGTCGTGCTGTTTGCGTCGCACGACCATGAATTTGTCTCAACGGTTGCCAACCGCATCGTTGAGATCACGCCTGACGCAGTTATCGATCGTGTAATGGGCTTTGAGGAATATTTGGAGGATGCCAGTGTGGGCGCAGAGCGCAGTGGCAAGCCAGCCACGCTGCGCAAGAGCCTCAACGGAGCTGCGGCCAATGCTGCGCCCGCGGGCACGCGCTCTAAAGCGCGCGTGGGTGCAGCTGCAGCCGAGCCGTCTTAGCTGCAGACTGAGCGCGCCGCAGGTCCGCGGGTACGGCTGCGGCTGTTAAATGCGCTGCAATGCGTGGGCGCTGGCTGCGTCGCTCGCTCGCACGTTCGCAAACTGCGCGTAACTAGACGGGCACCCGACTTGGGAAAGCCCGTGCGCCGTGCTCAGGCGCGTGAGTTGTCAACCGTTCCATGAATTTGGGGCTGTGTTTGGGCGCGCGCACCAGGGCCGCTAGTGGGTCTGTAATATTCGAGGCGCGGAACCCAGTAAAATGGTGTGCGTTCTGGGCTGACCGCCATATACTCCCCTGTTACCGCGCGCGGTACACCTGTGCGCTGGAGCATCGCATCTTTTGATTGCACCCGAAACCATGGAGCATACAGTGGGGATTCCGGCAGGCGCCAAGGCCGGGTTGCTGACGCTGGTAGGGGCCGGCGAGTTGATGCCGGCTATGAGCGCTGCACATCGGGACGCGCTTAACCAGCTGCGCGCACCGGCGCGGGCACTCTTCCTTGACACTACTGCCGGCTTCGAAAGCAATGTGGATGCCATCACCGGCAAGGCGGTGGACTATTACAACCTGCGGCTGCAAACCAAACTGGAAGTTGCGTCGTACCGCCATGCGGGGCGCGCCAGTGCAGCGGAAACCGCGCGCGCTGTGGCAGCCGTGCGCGCAGCCAACTTTATCTTTGCAGGGCCGGGCAGTTCCACCTATGCCCTCGGTCAATGGCGGGGTTCGCCGCTGTGGGATGCAGTCGTTGATGCGTTCCTGGCGGGTGCGCATTTGTTGTTTGCCAGTGCCGCCTCCATCACACTTGGGCGCTATGCACTTCCCGTGTATGAAATATTCAAGGCCGGCGCGGATCCTTATTGGGCTGACGGCCTGGACTTGCTGGGCCGGCTGGGCTTGAAGCTGGCCGTGGTGCCGCATTACAACGACAACTCCGGCGGCGAATTCTACGATTCCCGTTTTTGCTATATGGGCGCGGCGCGCTATGAGCTGCTGCAGGCCTTGCTTCCCGCCGATGTGACCATATTGGGCATAGATGCCTACACCGCTGTGCGCTTTGACCCGCAGCAGCGCAGCGCAACTGTGAGCGGGCAGGGCGCAATGACAGTGCTGGCAGATGGCGCGGTGCGCGTGCATGCAGCGGGTAGCACGGTGCCTTTTGATGCGCTGCATTCCGCGCAGCGTGCAGTAGTGCGCGTGCCGGATGAAGCGCTGCGGATTTACGGATACGAATATGGCGAGCCGGCTGCCGGAGAAGTTGAGTTGAATGGTGTGCAATCTTTTATTGAGGAGCTCGGCGGGCTGGATGCTGCCATGCGTGTGGAGCTGCTTGCCCGCGTGGCGGGTGCATTGCGCTCCGCAGCGCCGGCAGTAAACGGCGCTGCCGCTCCGCTGCTGGACCTGCTGCTGGAGTTGCGCTGTGATTTGCGCGCCGCCAAGCAATGGGCGCTGGCAGACAAGCTGCGCGACGCGGTAGTGCAGCTGGGCTACGAGGTGCAGGACACAGCAACGGGCTCCACATGGCAGCCGCGCTAAACCCTGTTGTCGATGCAATGCTGGCGGTGCGCGACCAGCAGCTGCACATCCGCCAGTGGCCGGGCGCGCGGCGCGCGGTTGTGCTTGTGCATGGCCTCGCCTCCAACTGCATGACATGGGAGGCCACCGCCTGCGCACTGCATGCCGCGGGGCATGCAGTTGTAAGCGTGGACCAGCGCGGCCACGGGCGCAGCTCAAAACCGGGCAGTGGCTATGGCTTCGATGAGATGACGGCAGACTTGCTTGAGCTGCTGCAACAGCTTGGGATTCACCGGCCGATCGTGGCGGGGCAATCCTGGGGTGGCAATGTAGTGCTCGATCTTGCGGCGCGCCACCCGGCGGCAGTGGCCGGCGTGGTGCTGGTGGATGGCGGATTCATTGACCTGCAATCCAAGCCCGGTGCCACATGGGAAAGTATTTCTGCGCAACTTACGCCGCCAGCGCTGGCCGGTATCCCGCGCGCAGCCATGCAGGCGCACCTGCAACAGGCGCATGCCAGCTGGAGCGCAGCCGGCGTGCAACATCAGCTTGCCAACTTTGAGACTTTGGCTGATGGTACTATCCGCCCGTGGCTTACGCTCGAGCGCCACATGCTGATTTTGCGTGCGCTGTGGGAGCAGCGCGTAAGCCAGCTTTACCCGCTGGTTACGGCGCCGGTCCTGCTGCTTGCAGCAACATCAGCGGCAGAAGATGCACAGCGGCTGGCGCAAAAGCGCGCAGAGGTGGCGGCAGCCGGTGCAATGCTGCGCAGCTGCCAGGTGCACTGGTTTGCCGATACGCATCATGATATCCATGTGCAGCGCCCGCAAGAAACGGCCGCGCTGGTGTTGCAAGCCCTCACCACCGGCTTCTTTGCCGCCGAGTAGCAAGCTATGAACGGTTCCGCCAAACCCATCCTGCTGGCCATGGCCGATGCAGACCGTGCGCGCGAGCAAGTGCTGCGCTCTGTGCTGCGCCTGGACGAAAGTGTGCCGGTGCGCACCGGTGCTGAAGCGTGGGGCGACCTGCGCAGCTATGGCGCAGTTGTGCTGGATGGGCGGCAGTCTATTCCGAAGAGTGCAGTCGCGCAGTTGCAGGCTTTTGTGGAAAAAGGTGGCGCGCTGCTGGCCATTGCTGCCGCTCCGGCTACGGCTGCTGCACGCTGACCTAAGAGTGCTGCTGCACGTGAACTGGGCACTCAAGGATGAGCCGGCTGCAGTGGAGCGGCGTATCGGCATTGGCCGGATTGTGGCCTGCTCGTTGGGCAGCACCGCACAGGCGCTGCGGGCGCCGGCGCTGGGTGCCATCTTGCGCCGCGCTTTGCGGCAGCCACTGGCGGCTGCTGCCGAACGCAATATCAGTACCGCAATTGTGGGTTACGGACCGGCCGGCGGCATGGGCTTTGTTCACGGCAGCGGGATTGCCCGCACGGCCGGGCTGCAGCTGGCAGCAGTATGCGATCTTTCAGATAGTCGGCGGGCCGCTGCCACCGCAGATTTTCCCGGTATCGCCGGCTTCGTTCACGCCGCCGATCTGGCCCGCGATCCCGCTATCCAGCTGGTGCTGATTGCCACGCCGCCGGTAACTCATGCCGGGCTGGCGCTGCAGATGCTGGAGGCCGGCAAGCATGTGGCGTGTGAGAAGCCGCTGTGCCTCACCACGCAGGAGGCAGACCGCCTGATTGCTGTGGCGCGCGCCAACGGGCTGATGCTCACCATTAATCAGAACCGGCGCTGGGATCCGGATTATCTGGCGGTGCAGCGTGCGCTGCGCGCCGGCCTGCTGGGTGACATTTTCAATGTGGAAACCTTTGTGGGCAGCTTCGAGCATCCCTGTCGCTACTGGCATTCGGATGCGCAGGTTTCCGGTGGCGCTGCATTCGATTGGGGCTCGCATTACATTGACTGGACGCTGCAGCTGCTGCCGGGCGTGCCGCAGGCGGTGAGCGCACAGGCGCACAAGCGTGTCTGGCAGGATGTGACCAACGCGGACCAGATCCGCGTGCGCATGTTGTGGAGTGACGGGCGGGAAGCGGAGTTCATTGCCTCAGATGTAGCCGCGGTGCCGAAGCCTAAGTTTTATATTCAGGGAACGGCCGGCACGTTGGCCGGCCACTATCGGCCGCTTTTGTTCGAGCGG
>CANNEJ010000048.1 GCA_947503585.1 Anaerolineales bacterium
GGCGCACATCCTTGATGAGCACACCATACGCTGCGCCAAAACTGGCGTCGAAGGCATCCGAAAAAGTTTGCAAACGCTCCACGCCGGCTGCTGCACACCATCCCTTTTGGGTAAAGGGCAGATCCATGCTCACCGTCAGCATGCACACATCATCACCCAGCCGCGCGCCGTCTTCATTAAAGCGCCGCATCTCTTTGTCGCAAGTCCCTGTGTTGACTGACAGTACGCTGGCGATGATGCGCACTTTGCCGGCTGTGTCCGCCAGCGGTTGCACCCGGTCCACTGCATTGTTGTGCACACTGAAGGCCGGTGCCCGCTGGCCTGCTGTTATGTCTGGCCCCACAATTGTGGCGTCTGTGTTGCGCCACTGCAGTAATCCTTTGCGTTCGATGGTCATAGTTGCCTCCGTAAAGCTGCGCGATGATAGCACACGCAGTGCAACTTTACGCGAGCTGCGTGTACAGTGCGAGCAGCTGGCGCGCCGCTGCCTGCCATGAAAACGCAGTGGCGCGCTGCAAGCCGCGCGTTCGCAGGTCGGCGCGCAGGGTGGCATCGCTGGTGATGCGCAGCAGCGCAGCTGCGAGCGCTTGTTCATCGCGCGGGTCGGCCAGCAGCGCCGCGCCGCCAGCCACTTCCGGCAGGCAGGGCGCGGTGCTTGCCAGGCGCGGGTCGGCCAGCAGCGCCGCGCCGCCAGCCACTTCCGGCAGGCAGGGCGCGGTGCTTGCCAGCACGGGTGTGCCGCAAGCCAGCGCCTCCGCCAGCGGCAGGCCGAAGCCCTCATACAGCGACGGGTAGGCAACGGCGTGTGCCGCCGAGTACAGGGCCGGCAGATGCGCGTCGGCCACATAGCCGGTGAGCAGCACGCGCTGCTGCAGCCCCAGTTGTTGCACGGCAGCGCGGATAGACTGCTCGGCGCCACCCGGCCCGCCCGCGATGACCAGATTGTGTTCGCTGTGGCGCAGCGCTGCGTAAAATGCTGCGATCAGGCGCAGATGATTCTTGCGCGGATGGAGTGTGCCCACGCACAGCACAAACGGTTGCGCGCCGAGGGCGTACTGCGCCCGCACAGCTGCCTGCCCGGGGCTGGCTACGGGCTGGAAGCGGGCAGCTACGCCCGGGTAGAGCACCGAAATCTTCGCACTGGGCGTGTTATATAAATCCATCAAGTCAGTGCGCGTCGCTTGCGAATCTGCCAGCACATGCGTGGCGCGCTGCACGGAGCGCGGCACAGCCTGTTGTAAAAAGGCGCGCAGGCCGGGCGCAGCAGTTTCCGGTTCGCGTTCAAACGAAAGATCATGCACGGTCAGCAGCGTGGGGATGCGCGCGCTTACGGGCGGCAGTGTGAAGTCGGGCGAGTGGTACAAGTCCACGCGGCCGGTGGCCAGCTGCACAGGCAGGGGCAGCTGCAGGCGGTGCCAGGCGCGCGCCAGCCAGGCATCGGGCACAGGCAGGCGCCGCGCATGGAAGTTTGCGGGCAGGGCCGGCAGGGCGTGCGGCAGCGGCCGGCGCGATGCAAAGAACAGGCGGTAGGTGTTGCGGGCGTCGAGCTCCGCCAGTGCCAGCAAAAGCTCGCGCACATAGCGGCCAATGCCGGCACCCTGCCGGACGGCGGCGGTTACTTCGAGGCCGATGCGCATGCAGGTTGGCGGCCGGCCGGCAGGCGCGCTCTCAGACGACTTTGCGGAAGGTCCAGTAGCGCTCTCAGACGACTTTGCGGAAGGTCCAGTAGCGGTTCACGAAAAAATTCCAAAACATGACCACCGCCACTGCGCACACTTGGGCCGCGTTGATGCCCAGCAGCTGGGCGGCTTGCGGCTCCAGCCACGCGCTGAAGATTGAAATGAATATGCCGCTGAGAAAACCAAAAATTACGAGATTGAGGGCCCAGCCGCCGGCGTTCACCAGGGCGAACTTGGGTGCAATCACGCGTTTGCGCTCCGTGCGCGTTTCGGGATAGATCCAATAGCGGTTCCAAATAAAGTTGCTGGTGAGCGCCAGCGAAAAAGAAATTGTCTTGGCCGCCAACCGCAAGAAAGTTGTATTCATGTTAGCGAGGCCCACCAGCAGGTTGAGCGTTGTGGTGTCGATGGTAAAGCCGATCAAGCCGACAATGCCAAACTTAATGAAGCGCTTAATCTCCATCGGGCGCGCATGCGCAAAGCTGTAAATGCTGCCGAAAGCGGATTTCATTGCGCGGTGCTGGGGGTGCGCGGCTGCGCGGTTGCCAGTATGCCAAGCATGCTGGCCAGATACAGGTGCACATTATTTACAAATAAGTTATCCACCACATTGTGGATGGCCAGGTGCGCGCCTGCCGCCAGCAGCCCCAGCGCCAGCGCGCGCTGCCAGCCGTGGGCGGTGCGCAGCACTCGCAAGGCTTGGAGCGCAGCGGCCAGCAGCAAGGCCACAAAAATCAGCAAGCCGGGCAGGCCGGTCTCGGCAGCCAGGTTGAGGTAGAAGTTATGCGCATGCCCAAGTGCCAGCGGCCAGCGCGCCAGCCGGTAGCGGTCATAGGCGGCTGCGTAGTTCCCCAAACCCACGCCCAGCCATGGATGCGCGGCAGCCATTTCGGCAGCTGCCTGCCAGTGCGCCAGGCGCTCCACCACCGCGAAGTTTGCGGTCGTCGGAACCACTCCGCGCACATCGGCCCCCGAAATGTCTTGAGTGATGCTGCTCACGCGCGCCACAACCCACTGCGGCCAAAGACCGCGCCCGGCAACGAGCAGCGCAGCCGCCAGCAGTACAAGCAGCAGCGTCGGGCGCGCGCTTGCGGGTCGCAGTGCGCCCAGCAGCAAGATGGCAGCCGCTGCGCCGGCCCCCAGCCATGCACCGCGTGAGTAAGACGCCAGTAGCCAAAGACCGCGCCCGGCAACGAGCAGCGCAGCCGCCAGCAGTACAAGCAGCAGCGTCGGGCGTGCGCTTGCGGGTCGTAGTGCGCCCAGCAGCAAGATGGCAGCCGCTGCGCCGGCCCCCAGCCATGCACCGCGTGAGTAAGACGCCAGCAGTGCGCCAGCCGAGAGCAGTGCCACGAATGCGCAAGCAGCCGACAGCAGCTTGTGCCGGTCAATCTGGTGTGCCCGCCACAAACCTGCAGCAAGTGCCGCAGCCAATGGCCACACCATGCCCATGTAGCCGCCAAAGGGATTGGGCTGCTCAAACCCGCCGTAAGCGCGGAAGAGGCCCGGCGCCACTAAGAAACTCTCGGGGCCGTGGCCGCGCAGCGCAAATTGCCAGCCGCCAATCACGGCCTGGATTGCGCCGGAGAGCAGCAGTGCGGCCAGCAGCCAGGGCGTGCTGCGGCGCGGCTCAGCTGCTACCAGCGCCATCACCAGCAGCACTTGCAGCCACTTGGCCCACTCCGCAGCACCGCTGACCAGATCCTGTGCTGCCAGCAGTGTGGCGCCGCACACGACGAGAAACAATATCAGCAGCAGTGCAACGCTGTGAGTTGGCAGAAGCAGGCGGCGCTGCGCCAAGCCGCGCAATAGCCATGCCAGCAGCGCCAGCCCCAGCAGCAGCTGCGCCGGATCCGGCAGCGCCGGGTAAGTGACGGCCAGCAGCGCCTTGAATGGCCCGGCCAGCAACGCCAGCGCCAGTGGCAGCAGCGGCCAGCGCAAGGCTGCGGGCAGCAGTACTGCACCCAGCACCAGCCCGGCAGAAAGCAGCGCAGGTGCGCGCCAGAGCAGTGCGCCGAGCAGCACACCCGCAGCAGCCACCAGCAGTGCGCCTGAGTTCTGCAGCGGGTGGCGGGCAGCGGCTTGCATCGTTAGCGGCGCACCGGGCTGAGCGACGTGCTGCCGCGCTCCAACCCGACCAAAAACGGCGTCAGATTTTCAATGTCATCGAGAATCAAACCCGCGCCGCGCACCACACAAGTGAGTGGATCCTCCGCCACCCAAAAGCGCACTTTCAATTCTGCTTCCATGCGCGCAGCAAGCCCGCGCAGGTTGGCTACGCCGCCGGCCAGGCAGATGCCGCTCTCCATCAAGTCTTCAATGATTTGCGGCGGGGTCTCGTCCAGGGTTTCCTTTACAAGATTGATAAGTGTGGTTATTGAATTTGAGAGTGCCTCGCGAATTTCAATCGAGGAGACTTCCACCGAGTCGGGCAGGCCGGTAACAAGGTTGCGGCCGCGTAGCGTCACGCTCTTCTCTTCCGGCATGGGATAGGCTGAGCCGATGGTGAGCTTGACGCGCTCGGCGGTGCGCTCGCCAATTGCCAGGTTGTATTTGTTGCGCGCGTAGGCAATTATCTCTTCGTCCATCTCATCGCCGGCCACGCGCAGCGACCGGCTGACAACGATGCCGCCCATCGAGAAGACTGCCGCCTCGGTGGTGCCACCGCCGATGTCGAGGATCATGGAGCCGCGCGCCTCGCCCAGCGGCAGCCCGGCCCCGATCGCAGCAGCCGTTGGTTCTTCAATGAGATATGCAACGCGCGCGCCCGCAGCAATCGTCGCATCATAAACGGCGCGCTTCTCCACCTCTGTCACGCCGCTGGGAATGCCCACCACCACGCGCGGGCGCGGGATGGGCACAAGGCTGTTTTCGTGCGCCTTCTTTATAAAGTACGCCAGCATCGCCTCGGTGATTTCGTATTCGGAGATGACGCCGTCGCGCAACGGGCGCACTGCCAGAATATTGGCGGGTGTGCGCCCCACCAACTCCTTGGCGCCCACCCCGATGGCCAGCGGCTTGCGCGTCTTCTTGTCCACGGCCACCCAGGATGGCTCGTTGATGACAATGCCCTTGCCGCGCACCATCACAAGCGTGTTGGCGGTACCGAGGTCGATGCCGATATCTAATGAAAAGAGGCCGAGCAGCCAATTGAGCGGGCTGAATGCCAAAAAATTTCTCCTGTGCGAGTGTGCGCTGCCGGGTTGGAGCTTGGCAAATCCGCACCCGCCGGAACGGAGTTGCGCTTTTGTGCGCCAGCACAGCCAATAGTGTGCGAGTATAGCATGTGCATTCCATGTACAGAGCGATTGCTATAATGCCCCTATGGCTTTGTTGCGCATATTAAGCCAATATTTTATGGCATATCCGGCGCTGCGCGCCTGTGCCAAGGCTGTGGTATATTTTATGGCATATCCGGCGCTGCGCGCCTGTGCCAAAGTTGTGGTGGGCGTGTCTGGCGGAGCGGACAGCCTGGCGCTTCTGCATGCGCTGCAGGCCCTGCCGGCAGCTGAACGCCCGGCTTTGTGGGTGGCGCATTTGGATCATGCGCTGCGGCCCGCGTCTGAGGGCGACGCGCAGTTTGTGCGTGAAATGGCAGCACAGTGGCAGCTGGGCTGCACCTGTGAGCGGCGCCTGGTGCGGGAGACGGCAGCGCGCCTGCAGCTTTCAATTGAAATGGCTGCGCGCCAGGTGCGCTATGAGTTTTTGGCGGGCGTTGCGCAGGCGCAGGGCGCGGCTGCGGTACTGGTGGCGCACAACGCGGACGACCAGGCCGAGACAGTGCTGTTGCGCTTGTTGCGCGGCGCCGGGCTGGCCGGCCTGCGCGGCATGCGGCCGCTGAGCCGCGTGCCTGGTGCGCCGCAGCTGCTGCTGGGGCGGCCGCTGCTAACAGTGCCGCGCGCAGCCATCGACGCGTATTGTGCGCAGCACGGGCTGCAGCCGCGCCATGACGCAAGCAACGCGGACCAGACAATCGGGCGCAATCGAGTGCGCCACGAGCTGCTGCCGGTGCTGGAGGCGGCGCAGCCGCGCCCGCAGCCGCGCCTGCGCCGGATTCTCGGCCGCACGGCAGCGGTGCTTGCCAGCGAGCATGCGGTGGTGCAGCAAGCTGCAGACAGCGCATGGGCGCAGTCTGTGGTGGACGCGCCAGCCGGCCAGCTGGCGTTTGCCCGCAAGCAATTTGGCGCGCTGCTGCCGGCGCTGCAAGCTGAGCTGCTGCGGCGGGCGGTGCGCCGGCTGCGGCCCGCGCTGCGCGATGTGGATTATGCGCCGATTGCAATTGCCTGTGAGTTTGTGCGCACGGCGGCCGTGCGCCAGCAGGTGCTTCTGCCGGGTGCGCTGGCTCTGCATGTGGAGTATGAACGGCTGCGGTTGCTGCCGGCTGCAATGGCGCCGCTCCTAGCAGCGCAGCCATTCATGGATGGATGCACTGCGGTGGCTGTAGGCGTGCCCGGGCGTACCAGCCTGGGCGCCTGCGGCTGGTGGCTGGAGGTATGCGCGGCACCTGTGGCAGCAGCTGCGCCAGACCGCTGGGCGGTGCAGTTTGCGCATGCGGCGCAGGCGCCGCTGGCATTGCGCAGTGCGCGCCGCGGCGAACGCTTTCAGCCGCTGGGGTTGCATGGGCACAGCCAAAGCATTGCGCGCTTTTTGCAAAATGCAAAAGTGCCGCAGGCGCTGCGCGCTGCCTGGCCGTTGCTTTGCTCGGGCGAGCAGGTGGTGTGGGTTGGCGGCTGGCGGTTGGATGCGCGCGCACGCGCGCTGCCCGGCGCAGACGCATGGCTGGCGCGCCTGCATCCGCCGGATTGACGCAGCCGCTACAGCTGCGCTTGTGAGCGCAACCGGCAGTTAAGTTAGCAGGCGGGTGCGCACTAGGGCAGCAGCGTGACGGTTACGCCGCTGTCTTCCACCGGCAGTACAAATGTGCGGCAGGCAACCCCGGCTGTGGCAAAGGCGGCTTGCATCGCGGCTGCTATTTGTGCATGGTTGTGCACCGCAAAGGCAGCCAGGCTGGGCCCGGCACCGGAAAGCACAACCGCCGCAGCCCCCGCATCCAGCGCAGCCTGTTCCGCTGCATCGTAGCCGCGGATCAGTACACGCCGCTGCGGCTGGTGCAGCCGGTCTTGCATCGCCCAGCCCAGCAGCGCGTAGTCTGCAGTTTGCAAGGCGCGCACCACCAGCGCAGTATGCCCAATGTTGAAGGCTGCGTCGGCCAGCGGCACCATGCCGGGCAGTGCCGCCCGCGCCTGCGCGGTGGCCAGCTCCACCGCCGGCAGTGCCAGCGCCACTTGCATGGCGGGCAGTGAGATGCGCGCGCAGCGCACATCGTTGCCCGCTGTGCTGACCAGCGTCAAACCGCCCAGCAGCGCCGCTGCGGCGTTATCCGGGTGGCCTTCCAAACTGCCCAGCCCAGCAGCGCGTAGTCTGCAGTTTGCAAGGCGCGCACCACCAGCGCAGTATGCCCAATGTTGAATGCTGCGTCGGCCAGCGGCACCATGCCAGGCAGTGCCGCTCGCGCCTGCGCGGTGGCCAGCTCCACCGCCGGCAGTGCCAGCGCCACTTGCATGGCGGGCAGTGAGATGTGCGCGCAGCGCACATCGTTGCCCGCTGTGCTGACCAGCGTCAAACCGCCCAGCAGCGCCGCTGCGGCGTTATCCGGGTGGCCTTCCAAACTGTGGGCTAGCTGCAGCAACGCTTGCGGGTCCGCGGCAGCGCCGCTGAGCGCTTGCGCAGCTGCCAGACCGGCAACAATGGCGGCTGCACTGGAGCCCATGCCGGAGTTAAGCGGGATGTTGTTTTGGGTGCGCAGCTGCAGTGTGCCGGGCGGCGCGCCGGCATGCGCCTGCCAGTACGCACGCGCAGCGTGCAGCACAAGGTTGCGCTCGTCTTTTGGCAGCGTGGCGGCGCCTTCGCCGTGCTGCTCCACTTGCAGGCTGCTGCCCGCGGTTCCGACACTCAGTTCGATCTCGTTGCGCAGCCCAAGCGCCAGCGCCAGGCAATCAAAGCCCGGCCCCAGGTTGGCACTGGTCGCCGGCACGGAAACGCGCACACGCATGGGCATTGGTCAGGCTGCAGTTTGCGTGCGGTGCAGCGCCAGAATATCTGCCAGCAGCGCAAAGCCGGTGGCTACGCCGCCCGCGCCCGGCCCCACCAGCGTCACATCGCCGAGCACGGCGGTGCTGAAGGTGATGGCGTTGGTGATGCCACTGACTGCAGCCAGCGGATGTGTGAGCGCCAGCCGCTGCGGGCGCACCTGTGCCGCATGTGCGTCCACCGTGGCCACCAGCTTCCAGCGTTCGCCGGCGCTTGCGGCTGCGGTTACATCAGCGGGAGTGAGCTGCGTGATGCCCTGCACCGCAACATCTTGCAGGCGCAGCGTGCGGCCCATTAAGATGTTGGCAACGATCACAAGCTTGCAGGCGGCGTCATGGCCTTCCACATCGCCGGCCGGGTCTGCTTCCGCATAGCCCAGCGCCTGTGCTTCCGCCAGCGCTGCCGGATAAGTTGCGCCAGCTTCCATGCGCGTCAGGATGTAGTTGGTGGTGCCGTTAAGAATTCCGGCACAGGCGCTGATGCCTGCGCCCTGCAGCAGTTCGCTGCCCAGGCGCAGCGCGGGCGTGCCGCCCATCACCGTGCCTTCCACGCCGAGCGTGACGCGCTGCGCGCGCGCCAGGTCGGCCAGGGCGGCATAGTGCAGCGCAATCGGCCCCTTGTTGGCCGTGACCACATGCCGCCCGCTGCGCAGCGGTGACCACATGCCGCCCGCTGCGCAGCGCCGCCTGAATGTAGCCCGTGGCCGGTTCGCCGGTTTGCAGATTGGTCGGGCTGCATTCCACAATGATGTCTGCGTTGCCGGCAGTGATGATGCGGGCTGCGTCCCAATTGTGATGGTCGGCAGCCAGCGTGCTGAGCTGCGTGCCGGCGGCCGCCAATAGTGCCGCGGGCTGCAGGCCGGCCGCATGGTAAACGCTGCCGTGGCGCTGCGTGGCAACGGCCACCACTTGCAATTGCGCCCCGCTGTGCTGCGCCAGTGCCGCGCCGCGCTCTTGCAAAATTTGCACCAGGCCGCGGCCTACGCTGCCAAAACCAATCAGAGCAAGGCGGTAA
>CANNEJ010000049.1 GCA_947503585.1 Anaerolineales bacterium
GCAATCCCAAGAACATCCGGTCATACTCATCCGCTTCCACAACAAAGGGAGCCCCTGTACCGTGGCGCGCATTTGTATCCAGATCACTGATCAAGCCGCCGACAATGAAGGATGGCTGCTGGCCGGCGCGGCACAGTACATAAGCCGTAAGGGCAGCGGTGGTTGTTTTGCCGTGCGTGCCGGCAATAGCCAGCCCCACGCGCTCTGCCATCATTCCGCCCACAAAGTCCTGGCGCTTCACCACCGGCAGCCCGGCCTGCATTGCAGCTACAACCTCCGGGTTGGTACGGCTGACTGCAGAAGACACCAGCACCAAATCTGCGCCGGCAATGTTTTGCGCAGCGTGACCGATGAACACGCGCACGCCACTGGCCCGCAGGCGCGCCGTAAATTCAGTCTCCTGCTCATCGGAGCCGCTCACAGGCTGGCCGCTTTCCAGCAGTACGCGTGCAATTGCGGAAAGTCCGGCACCGCCAATTCCCACCAAATGAATGCGCTTCATCTTCACTGCACTACACAAACATCACGATGACAAACAGGAACACCAAGCCGATCGCAAAATAAATGTACGGAGCCGCAATCAATACCGGCGGCATGTACTCCAGCCAGTTGCTCATGTCCTCAATTGGCGGCAGCACGCCATTGATTGGGTAACCGGTGGCATCGAGGTAGTACCACAGCGCACCAGCCAGCAAGTAACCGTTCAGCAGGCCCAGGAAAAATCCCAGCAGCATGTCTTCCAACTTTTCGCGGCGCGTCTTTTCGGCAATCGCAGCCGAAAGGGTTGGTGTTTGATAACCAAAGAATGCCAGGCCACAAAGAAATACGGCCCGTACGGTGAATTGCGCCACCGGAGTTTGTGAACTGAGCAGTTCTGCAGCACCCGGCACGAACTCCAAGATTACCGAGTTCAGAAACAGCGCCAGAATCAAGCCGCACAGCACAAGCATTTCCCGCGCCCAGCCGCGCAGCGAACCAATCAGGCCGAACAGCATCAACTGCATCCAAAATACAACCGGCAGGCTCAGCATTGCGCATCACCAGGCACCAACTGCAGCAGCGCGTTCGCCAAATTGGCGGCTGCAAGCGGCTGCGCGAGTTTGAATGCATTGCTGCGCAGCGCGGCCAGCCGCGGCACATCGCCCACCAGCGCCAGTATTTGCGGCAGCAGTTCAGCTGCCAAGTTTTCGTCATCCAGGCGGATGGCTGCCCCGCGCGCCACCATTGCATCGGCATTGGCTTGCTGATGCCGGCGTGCATAGGGGTACGGCACCAGAATGGATGCGAGCCCGAACAATGGGAACTCGCCGAGGCAGGATGCACCCGCGCGTGCAACCACCAGATCAGCGGCGCGTAAAGCAATGCCCATCTCTCCGGCCAAGTACGAAACGCTGCGATAACCAGCCTTTGTTTCAACACTCATCAATTCACGCGCCTGCTGCATTTCCAGCCAATCTCGCGCGCCGGTTACATGCAGGATCTGCAGGCCGCGCGCTACCAGCTCTGGTGCCGCAGCCAGCACTGCATTGTTGATGCTGCGCGCACCCTGGCTGCCGCCCAGCACCAGCAGTGTGGTGCGATCCGGCTGCAAGTGCAGCTGGACGCGGGCGTCAGCCGGCGTGTAATCGCGCGCCACCAGCATTTCCGGGCGCACCGGATAGCCGGTCACTTGCGCTGCAGCCACGCTGCTGCCACGCAGGCTCTCTTCCATCGTCACGCAAATACGCTTCGCCAGGCGCGCGACAAAGCGCACTGCCAAGCCCGGCAGAATATCGGGCAGGTAAACCAGCACGGGCACGCGCCGCAGCCAAGCAGCCAGCGCCACCGGCACAGCTGCATAGCCACCGGTCACCAGCACGGCCTGTGGACGTTCGCGCCGCATGATTGCAAGTGCCTGCAGCGTGCCGAGCGCCAGCTGCAGGCAGCCAGCCAGGCCACGCCACAGGCCGCGGCCAACCAAACCGGCAGCGCGCACCGCTTCGAAGCGAATGTTGGCTGAGCGCACCAGTTCAGATTCCATGCCAGTCACGGTACCCACCCACAGCAGCGCCACAGTTGCATCTGATCCTTTGGCCAAGCGCGCCGCAGCATCAAAGCTAGCTGCTGCTGCCAGCGCCGGATATACGTGACCGCCGGTTCCCGCGGCGCAGATCAGGAGGCGTATGGACATTGCGTTCAGGTCTCTCGGAAATATTGCTTCTGGAAATATTCAACAGGATGCCAACGGCTGCCATCACCACCACCAGCGATGAACCACCATAGCTAATGAACGGCAGTGCGTTGCCGGCCACCGGTATCAGCCCCACCATCACGGTTACGTTGATGACCACCTCCAGCGCCAGCCAGCAGGAGATGCCCGCTGCCAACAGGTAGCCAAACATATCGCTGGAGCGGATCGCAATTAATGCGCCGCGCCAGATCAGTAAGCCAAACAGCACTAACATCACCACACATCCAAGCAGCCCAAACTCCTCGCCAATTACCGCAAAGACGCTGTCTGTATGCGGGAAGGGCAGATAGGTAAGCTTCATACTGCTGTTGCCAAGCCCGGCCCCAAAGAAACCGCCCTTTACAAACGCTATTACTGCATATTGAATATGTTCGTGGCTCTGTGAAATGTCGCGTAGGCCTTCCATGTAACTTTCCCAACGCAGGCTGCCCTTCGTGGAAAGCGCAACCACTGCAACACCAGACAGCGTTGCAACCAGGCCGGCTCCGGCAACCTGTGGCAGGCTGGCGCCGGCCACTACATACATCACCGCACCAATCATCAATACAGTGCCGGCTGCACTAATATCCGGCTGCAAAAAGATAAGCGCCACAATCACACCGACCACAATTGCGTAAGGCAGGATGCCAATCCAAAAATCACGCACGTAGTCCGGCCCGCGCGCAGCCAGCCAGGCTGCCAGATAGATGATGGTGATAAGTTTGGCCGGCTCAGACGGCTGGATGCGGCCATCAAGCAGCGCGCGGCCGGTGCCAGCCACAAGCACAAATATCAAGCTGATGCCAACAGCCAGTATCAAGAGCACGGCAGTCACTGGTCGCTGAGCCACCCGGTAGTTGATGCTGTAACAGGCAAGTAGCGCTGCCAGACCCAGCACCACTTTCTGCAGATGGTCATAGAAAAGGAGCGTGGTGGATGTGTGCGGCGAAAGGGGACTGCGGTACGAAATATCAAATGTGGTGGAGAACACCATCAAGATACCGCCCAGCACAAGCACCGTGGCCACCAGCAGCAGCTGCCAGTCCAGCCGCACGGGCATGGACTTCATGCGCTGTGGCTCGCGCTGCAATACCGGAATATCAGCCGTCATTGCAGGTCCGCCACATGGCTGCGGAACGCCGCTCCGCGCGCCTCAAAATCATAGAACTCATCAAAGCTCGCGCAGCCGGGCGAGAGCAGCACCGCGTCGCCGGGCCGGGCCAATTGCGCAGCGCACTGCACTGCCGCTTCCATTGTGGCCACAATGTGAATTTGCAAAGGAGAAGGATCAGGGATTGGTGCTTCCCCAACGGTAGTCGGGCCAATATGTTTTTTTGCCCCTGATCCTGCTTCCACAAACTGGGTGGGCTGCCCTGCAGCCCCGTGTAATTGTTCGGCGATCATGGCCGCAGCCTCGCCAAACACCACTGCGTGGCGCACCCGCTGCGCCGCGCATTTCGCCAGCTCGCCCCATGGCAGCTGTTTGTCTCGCCCGCCCAATAGCAGCACGAGCGGACAGTCAAATGATTTGATTGCCGCCAGAGTTCGTTCCGGCGCAGTCGCAATCGAGTCATTAATCCAACGCACCCCGCGCAACTCACGCACCAACTCAAGCCGGTGCGGTACGCCGGTGAAGTTCAAGATTGCAGCCCGCATTGCGGGCACGCCGATGCCAAGTGCACCGGCCAGCGCGCAGGCTGCGAGCACATTTTGTAAATTGTGTTCGCCCGGCAGGCGCAGCTCAGAACGCTTGATGATTGGAACAGTTGTGCCAGCTTGCTCCAGCACGAGCGTGTCGGCCTCAAGATGGCAGCAATTGGCCCAGCCTTCCCGGCGCTGCAAGCCAAAGCCCCAACAGGTGCCGGCCGCACGGCTGCGCAGTCCAGCTGCCCCTGCATCGTCCCAACCCAGTACGGCAATATCGGCCGCACTCTGGAAATCGAGAATGCGCGCCTTGCTAGCAGCGTACGCGTCCAAGGTGCCGTGCCGATCCAGGTGGTTCGGCGTCACATTCAAAACGGCCGCCACTTGCGGGCTGCGCGTCATCAGCTCAAGCTGAAAGCTGGACACCTCCATGATCGCCACGTCATCTGCACCGATCCGTTCCACATCGGCCAGCAGCGGGTTGCCAATATTCCCCCCGACCCAAACGGCTGGATACTGCGCGGCATTGGTAGCCATCATGCCCAGCAGCGTGGTGACGGTGGTTTTGCCGGCGCTCCCAGTAATGCCCACGGTGCGGCATGGCGCAAGCTCCAGAAACAGCTGCGAATCATTCGAGATGGAGATCCCGCGCGCCCGCGCAGCGCGCGCAATCGGCGCTGCAGCAGAAATACCGCCGGATAGAAAAACGCCGTCCGCATCATCAAGCACCTGTTCCGGATTGCCGTCTAAAAAGTATTCGATCGGCAAATCGTGCAACGCAGCCATCACCGGCTGCAGTTGCTGCGCTCCGCGCAAATCCGTCACGCGCACGCGCGCGCCCTGCCCGCACAGATAACGCGCCAGCACCGTGCCCTGCCTTGCCAAGCCCACAATTGCCATTACTTGACCGGCCAGCCTATTTGGCGCGGGAGCGTGCGCTCTTTCCATTTACAACCGGGCCTGCCACACGCGGGCGGCTTTCGATGCCTATCCACAAATGATGCTGGAGTACATGCGTAGCTGTGCGCAACTGCAGTGCACACTGTTTTGCACTGGCCTTGTCCAGCATCTCCGGGTGCATATAACAAACATTGGGGCGCTCGCCAAAGCGCCGCTCGTAATGGGCGGCCGCCGCTGCCACCTTGTCGGTAAGCGGCTGGGCGCTGTTGTCAAACCAAAGTAATCCGGTGTCCATGTCCTGTTCAACTATCTCCGTTAGAGCAGTGCAAACGCAATTGAAATCAGGCCGCCAATAATTGAGATCAGCCAAAAGCGCTGTACCACTTGCGTTTCGCTCCAGCCGCTCAGTTCAAAGTGATGATGAATCGGCGCCATGCGAAAGATGCGCTGGCCGCCGCTCCACTTAAAGTAGCCCACCTGCACCATCACTGAAACTGTTTCCATCAATGGAACAATAGCCACTAGCGGCAGCAGCAGCCACTGGCCGGTCATTAGCGCCACAACTGCCAGTACCGCCCCCAGCGGCAGCGAACCGGTATCGCCCATGAAGAGCTCTGCGGGGTGAAAGTTGTACCAAAGGAAGGCGAACAGTGCGCCGACCACCGTGAAGCAAAAGCGCACCAGGTAAACCTGACCCTGCAGCAGCCCAACAAATCCAAAGATGATGAAGGCGGTAACCAGCACCATGCCTGCCAACCCGTCCAAGCCGTCAGTCAAATTCACCGCATTGGAAGTGGCCGTAATGATGAAAACCGCAATCGGCAGGTACAGCCACCCAATATCAATCTTGCGCGGGAAGCCGGGAATAGCAAGGCTGTGCACGTCGAACGTGTCATAAAGAATCCAAGCCGTGGTGCACGCAATCAGCAGCTGGTACAAAAACTTAATGCGCGCGCGCAGCCCGGTGCCGCGCCGCATGCCGCGCATGCCCTCCCAGTCATCCAGCAGGCCCAGCGCAGTGAATGCCACCATCACGCCCAGCGGCAGCAAAATGGAGCGGCCGGTAACGGGTCGCACCAGATTCACAATGTTGAGCAGTGCCGTGATGACCAGCACCGGCACGATGATCATGAGGCCGCCCATAGTGGGCGTGCCACTTTTGGGGTCATGGCTTTCCGGCTGCAAGCCGCTCACCTGCTTCACAATTCTGAAGCGCCGCAGCAGTTCCAGAAAAGGGCCGCCCCAAATCACCGCCAGCAAAAATGTGATGCTCGCGAGCGTTAGTGAAAAGATGCCTTCGTTACTCATCTTTGTTTGCCAGCTGGCGCACCATGCCATCCAGATGCATGGCAAGCGACCCTTTGACCAACGCCACATCGCCTGTGCGCAACTGCATGCGCAGAAACTCAGTGGCAGCTTCCACTGTCTCAAACTCGTGCGTTGCACCGGCTGCCAGCCCGCCGGCCCGCGCTGCCGCTGCAATCCAGCGGGCGCGCTGGCCTACGGTAACCAGCAGCTGCACGCGCGCGCCGGCATGGCGCCCCACCAGATCATGGCCCGCGCGCTCGTATGCGCCCAACTCCCGCATGTCACCCAGCACCGCGATATGGCGCACCGCGTCAAGCTCTGCCAGCAGGTCCAGCGCTGCCACCGCCGACTCCGGCGATGCGTTATAGCTGTCATCCAATATCAGGCTGCCGTGCAGGCCCGGCACCGGCTTCAAACGCAAGCCGTCGCGCGCCTGCGGCTGCGCTAGCGCAGCGGCTGCTGCTGTTGCGGGCATGCCCTCGGCCACACCCACTGCGATTGCACGCAATGCAGTGTAGACAGAATGGCGTCCAATCAACGGCACGCGCACGGGCAGGTGCTGCCCGGCATGCTCAAGCTGGAAGCCAATGCCATCCAGGCCATACGACTCCAATGCACTTGCACGCAGCTGCGCCGCCTCCCCCATGCCATAGGTCACAATGCGCGCACGGGTATGCGCTGCCATTTCCATTACCAATGGCTCGTCGGCGTTCAATACGGCCACGCCATCCGGGGCAGCCGGCAGCGCGTCCAGCAGCTCACGCTTGCCACGCGCAATATCAGCCAGGCTGCCCGCCCGCTCTGCATGCACCGCATAAACGTTTGTAATCACGCCCACCTGCGGTTGCGCAAGGTTGCATAGCTGCGTGATTTCGCCGGCAACGTAGAAGCCCATCTCCAGCACTGCGCGTTCATGCGCGCTGCTAAGCTGCAACAAAGTAAGCGGCAGGCCAATCTCATTGTTTTGATTGCCCGTATTTTTTAAAGTGAGAAAGCGCTGCGCGAGCACTGTGGCAGTGGCTTCCTTGGTGGAACTCTTGCCGACGCTGCCCGTAATGCCCACCACGCGCACAGCGCACTTGCCGCGCCAGTAGGCGGCAATGGTTTGCAGTGCCAGCAGTGTGTCCGGCACTTGCAGGCACACTGGCTGCGGGCAAGCCGCCGCGGCCGGCAGCGGCCCGCGGGCCAGATCCAGCACGGGCCAGGGTCCGTTCACTGCGCGCTGCACCAGCGCAACCGTTGCGCCCTTCGCAAAGGCTTCGCCCACAAAGTCGTGCCCATCCAGATGTGCACCGGCAAGTGCCACAAACAGCATGCCGGGCTGCACCGCGCGCGAGTCCACACAGCCGCCGGAAATCAGCGGGCCGCCGCTGCTTGCTGCAGCCCGGCCGCCGGCAAGCGCCTGCAGGGCGTGTCCCAGTGTCAACAAATTTCACGCGTCCATCCAGCGCACGGTCAGGGGCGCGCCAGTGCCATGCGCCGCGCATCAGGCGGCATTTGCAGCTGAACTACCAGCCGCTCCACCAGCTTCGCGAATGTGGGCGCTGCCGTTTGCGAACCCCATTCGACAGTGCTGGGTTCGTTCAACCGCACGAACGCCAAAAAGCGCGGCTGCATTGCCGGCACCCAGCCCACAAAAGTTGCAATTGTTTTGTTGGGATCGTAGTGATAGCTGGGAAGTTGAATTGGAATTTGCGCCGTGCCGGTCTTGCCGGCAACTTCATAGCCGGCAACCTGCGCCTTGGAGCCCTCAACGTCAATGCTTTGCAGCAGCATCTGAGCCAGGTCCTGCGCTATTTCGGCAGAAATAGGGCGCCCGCTAATCTGTGGCGCGACGGGGTCACTTTGCACTTTAGCAACCAGATGCGGCCGCATCATCACACCGCCATTGGCTACAGATGCCACGGCACTAATCAGCTGAATTTGGGTAACGGCAACACCCTGCCCGAATGCGTTAGTGGCCAGATCCGACTCGTGCCAGTCTGCATCGCCCGGGCGCTTGAGATGCCCGGTAAGCTCGCCAGCCAGGTCCACCCCGGTCTGGCTGCCCATTCCAAAACTTAATAGCTGGTCATAGAAACGCTGCGCGCCCAGGGAGGTAGATAGTGTGGCTGCACCCACATTCAGCGAGTGCTCCATCAGCCCCGTCATATCCTGCGCGCCCCACGCCCGCCCGTCCCAGTTGCGCACAACAATTCCGCCGTATTCAAACGAACCAGTATCAAAGTAGCTGCTATTGGGCGTGTACTCGCCGGACTCGAGCGCGGCAGCCATCGTTAGAATCTTAAATATTGAGCCGGGCTCAAACTGCTCGGCAATTGCGGGATTGCGCCAGACTGGATTTGTATTGAAGTCCGACGCCAGCGATTCGAGGTCGTTGGGATTAAACGTCGGATACGATGCCATGGCGAGGATCTCGCCCGTCGAAGGCACCATCACAACAATCGTGCCGCTGGAGGCGCCGAACTCTGCGAGACCGTCTTTCAAGACTTCTTCCGAGGTCAGCTGCACACCCAGGTCAAGCGACAGGTGCAGGTCGGCACCGGCATCAACCTTGGCGTATTGCATGTCCCACGGCAGCAGCGGCTGGTCAAAAGCAATGGTGTAACCGGCCAGCGTGCGGTTGTACGATTCCTCCAGGCCATAGAATCCAATCTGGTCATAATTGGTGAGGCCAAGAACGTGCGCAGCCACCTC
>CANNEJ010000050.1 GCA_947503585.1 Anaerolineales bacterium
GGTTGGCGGCGGGCAGGCGCGCTGACAGCCGGTACACGCTGGCGGCGTCCGGCGCTGTAATTCTGAGGTGCGGAGCGTCGCTCACAATCGCGCGCAGTGCTTCGTTGGACGCCGGATTTGTAGGCACTGCTGCCGGTTCGCGCGCAGCCGGTAAATCGGCAGTACCCAACCCGTTGTCGCTTGCATCAAATTCTGCCTCACGCCTGACTCCAAATACTTCCCGCGGCTCGGTACCGCTGATAAATAATTCAGTGCTGCGCTGGATGCAGCTTGCAGTCGGCTGCGTGCCGGAAACCGCGCAAATTTCGCGCCGCACCACGCCCGCCGGCTGCGCAAAAGTAGCGGCAGCTTTTCCGCGCAGTGCCGTGCGCATAAAGTCATGCCAGATCGGCGCGGCACCGCTGATGCCCGCCACGTTTCGCATTGGCGTGTTGTCGGCGTTGCCAACCCACACCCCCACGGCCAGTTCTGGCGTGTAGCCCACGGTCCAGTTGTCGCGCCAGTTGGTTGTGGTGCCGGTCTTCACTGCCGCCGGGCGGCCGATGTTCAGTACACTTGCTGCGCCAAAAGCCGCACTGCGCGCGTTGTTGTCGGCCAGGATGTTTGTGATGATGAAAGCAATGCGTGCGTCGATTACGCGCGTGGCATTAGCTGGCTGCCGGCTTGTGAGCAGCGTGCCATCCGCTGCGTTCACGCGCATGATTATGGATTGTGGCAGGAGCATTCCGCCGGTGGCGAATACGCCGTATGCTGCAGTTAGCTCTGTGAGGCGCACGGCACCACCGCCCAGAGTCAGTGCCAGCCCCGGCGCCTCGAGTGGGGCGAGAGTTGTAATGCCCATGCCGCGTGCCATGCGCTGCAAGCTGGCAACCCCCACTTCTTGCAGCGCAAGCACGGCGGGAATATTGAGGGAGCCGCCCAGTGCAGCGCGCGCCAGCACCGGCCCACGGAACTTGCGGTCATAGTTTTGCGGCGTGTATGCGCGCCCTTCCGCCGTTACGAAACTTGTTGGTAAATCGGACAACTGGGTGGCGGCTGTCCACGGGCAGTTGGCCGCAGCTTGCCGGCAGCGCGCGGGATCAAACGCCAGAGCGTATGTGAGCGGCTTCAGTGTGCTGCCCGGCTGCCGGGGCGCAAGCGCCATGTTGATCGCGCCTGAGATGCCGCGATCAAAGTAATCGACCGACCCAACCAGCGCCAGCACTTGACCGCTGCGCGGGTCAACTGCAACCAGCGCTGCGTTGCCGGAGTTGTGGTTCCCGGTTTTGGCGTCAGCCAGCTGCGCCAGCCGGCGGCGCATTATCTGTTCGGCGCTGTGGGTCAGGTCAAGATCCAGCGTGGTGGTGACGGTGAGTCCACTGGCTAATGCTGCTGCGCCATATTGCTGCTGCAATTGCGCCAGCACTTGAAACACAAAGTGCGGGGCGCTGATCGGGAAGGGCACTGGCGCGTATTGCAGCGGTTCGCGCAGGGCAGCGGCTGCACCCGCCTTGTCAATGAAGCCAGCCTTCTGCATCAACCCCAACACCACGCGCTGCCGTGCCTGCGCAGCGGCCGGGTTTGCCAACGGGTTGTGCTGTGCCGGTGCCTGCGGCAGGCCGGCGAGCAGCGCGCACTCGGCTAAGTCCAAGTCCGCAGCGGCCTTGCCGAAATACGTTTGCGCAGCAGCTTGCAGTCCAAGCGCCAGATTACCGTAGTCGATGTTGTTCAGGTACAGCTCGAGGATATGAGCTTTGGGCGTGGTGCGTGTCAGGCGCCAGGCCAGCAGGCTCTCGCGCAGCTTGCGCTCCAGCGTGCGCGCGCTGCGCGCTGCGGGCGGCAGCAGCAGGTTGCGCACCACTTGCTGTGTGATGGTGCTGCCGCCGCTAATCGTCTGTCCACCGCGCAAGTTGATCCACAGCGCGCGCAAAATGCCGCGCCACTCCACGCCCGGATTGGAATAAAAAGTGGCATCCTCTGTGGCGATGGTTGCCAGCTGGCAGGCTGCGGGTATTTGCGCTAGTGTGAGCGGCGTGTGGTGTACGCCCGCGCTGCTGGCAACTTCGTATAGCAAGCGCCCGTCGCGTGCGAGGATTTTTGTGGACGGTGCGGCGGGCGGCGGCAGCAAGCCAGGCATGGCTGGTGATGTGCGGGCGTACCAAAGCAATGCTGCCGCGCCGGCAGCCAGGCATAGCCCGGGCGTGGCAGCCAGCCAAATCAAGCGGTTGCGTTTCACCGCGGGCATGATTTTGTTGGGGCGCCTTTATTCACTACGCAGTGTTTGTGGGAGCTCGGCACACAGTCAACAATATCAGCTTTTGTTGAAATGGATTATTCAAGCAGTGTTTTTGGGCGGGCACGGCGGTTACAATTTGGCAAGGAGCAATACGGTGAAACAATTATTGGATCGCATCCGGGCTGAAGGCCGCAATCTTGGCAATGGAATTTTAAAGGTGGACGGTTTTGTAAATCATCAGGTTGACACAAAATTGATGCAGGCCTGCGGCTTGGAACTTGCCAAGCGGTTTGCAACATGCGGTGCGAGCAAAGTACTTACAGCTGAGATTTCCGGCATTGCTCCCGCGGTGATGACGGCGCTGGAGTTGGGTCTTGAAGTTGTATACGCACGCAAGCAGAAGCCGATCACGATGCCGGATCAGGTGCTCCTCACCATTGCTCCGTCACACACGAAGGGGCGCAATGTGGAGCTGATTGTGTCGCCGGAGTATTTGGGTGCGGGCGAGCGCGTGCTGGTAATTGATGATTTTCTGGCGAGCGGCCAAACCATTCTTGGCCTCGCGCGGTTGGTGAAGGCAGCCGGTGGCATAGTAGTGGGCGTGGGTGCGCTGGTCGAGAAAACATTTGAAGGCGGCCGCGATGTTCTGGCCGGTTTAGGCGTGCCCATCGAGACGCTGGTGCGCATTACCAACATGGATGACGGGCGGATTGAAATTGGCAGCTGAGCGGCGGCAGTTTGGGCGCCGTCCGGTGGCAGTGAAGCACCACCGCATCTAATGGACACGGTTGTCATTTTGGATTTTGGCTCGCAGTACGCGCAGCTAATTGCGCGGCGTGTACGCGAGCACAACACCTATTGCGAATTGTTCGCATGGAATGCGGACCCCGGGCGTGTTCTGGCACTGCGTCCTAAAGCGTTTATCCTTTCGGGCGGCCCGGACAGTGTTTATGCAGCTGGTGCCGCAACGCTGCCCGATTATGTGCTTGCGGCCGGAGTGCCCGTGCTTGGAATTTGCTACGGCATGCAGCTGCTGGCGCGCACGCTGGGCGGGGATGTGCAGCCGGGGCAGCAGCGCGAGTATGGACGTGCCGCCATCACAGCGGCTGCAAGCACGCTGTTGGTGCCGGGCGCGCACCAAGTTTGGATGAGCCATGGCGATCAGGTGCATACGCTGCCGCCGGGGTTTGTATGCAGTGCCAGCGGCGAAGGCTGTGCCTTTGCCGCAATGGAAAATACTGCAGCGCGGATCTTTGCCTTGCAGTTTCATCCGGAAGTGGAACACACGCCGAGCGGACCGCAAGTCATCGGAAAATTTCTGGCGCTGGCGGGCGTGCGTGCAGACTGGCTGCCGGAAGCAATCGCAGATGGGCTTGTAGCGCAGATCCGCACGCAAGTGGGCAGCCAGCGGGCAATTGCTGCGCTCAGTGGCGGAGTTGATTCTGCAGTGGCTGTGGCGCTGGCCCAGCGCGCGCTGAGCGGTCAGCTGGATTGTTTTTATGTGGACACCGGCCTGATGCGTTCAAATGAAACGGCCGAGGTAGTGGCTGCATTTCAAGATCTTGGTTCGCATTTTTCGGCAGTTGATGCGAGCGCAGAGTTTTTGGCTGACCTGCGTGACGTGATTGATCCGGAGGAAAAGCGCCGGCGCATTGGCGCGCGCTTCATCCGCGTTTTCGAACGCGAGGCGCGGCGGCTGGGAGCCAGCGCAAAGTTTTTGGTGCAGGGCACAATTTATCCGGATGTTGTGGAGAGCAGCGGCAGCGGACGGGAGCAGGCCGCAAAAATTAAGACGCACCACAACGTCGGCGGCCTGCCGCCAGATTTGGATTTTCAGCTGGTGGAGCCGTTGCGCTACCTTTTCAAAGATGAAGTGCGCAAGGTGGGCAGTGCCATCGGTTTGCCGGACTCGCTTGTGTGGCGGCAGCCCTTTCCCGGCCCCGGCCTTGCCATCCGCTGCCTTGGCTGCGTTACGCCGGAGCGCCTTTCCACACTGCGCGCTGCCGATGCCATCATGCGCGCGGAGCTGGCCGGCGCCCGGCTGGAGCGCACAGCAGCAGCGCAAGCCTTTGCGGTGCTTTTGCCGGTCAAGTCCGTGGGTGTGATGGGCGACAGCCGCACGCATGAGGAGGTGGTGGCCCTGCGCTGCGTGACCACCTCAGACTTTATGACCGCCGACTGGACGCGCTTGCCTTACGACTTGCTCGCGAGTATCAGCAGCCGCATCGTGAACGAGGTGCCGGGCATCAACCGCGTGGTGTATGACATTACCAGCAAGCCCCCGGCGACGATTGAGTGGGAGTAACGAGCACCACGGTCCTCGGTTCCACCTAAAATGCGAAGGTCTCCATGGTCGAGGCGCGCGAAAAATAACGACCGACAGCCTGAGAAGTTGGGCCTATTCGCCCGTTGCCCGCAAGCGGGCAGCAGCTTTAATAGGGAGGGAGTCGCAGAAGTTTCAAGTTTGATACTAAATCAGCTCCCCTAGCGAAGAAAAATCTAAAAAATCCGATTTTACTGGGCCAAAAGCTGTATTTTTCGCCCAGAAAACAATTTTTTAGAAAAAGTTGACTTTCACGTTCTTTTTACGGTATACACATCGGGTCTCATGTCCGATTTTCACAATTGAATCTGATTGAAGCCTGCAACAGGTGCCCTGGCAACTTGCTAGGCAGGTCGCAGCTGACGCCGCACGTTTACTTGCGGTGCCGGGCTGCGCTTAGATGATTAATATTTTGAATATGGAGTGAAGAACAAAAAATGGCTGTATCTGGAAAGAAGAACTCAAGTAAACGAACCCCGCGCACAACTGCCAAGGCGAGGCTTCCGGCAGCGCGCCGGCGGGTCGCAACCAATGGAGCCGTGAAGAATGGGCATAAACCCGAGGTGGTTGAAGAACTCCTGATGGATCTAGAGGAGAGTCCCAAGGTACAAAAGGCGCTGGAGATTGGCCGTGCTAAAGGCTACATCACCAACGATGAGCTCATCGCTTTGTTTCCAGAAGTGGAAGATGAAGTCAACGAGCTGGATGAGGCAATGACTGCGTTGGCGGCGGAGAATATTGAAGTTGTTGAGCAGGCCGAGGACGGCGAGGAAGGTGCCGACGATGACGAACCGCCCAGCGATGACGAAGAAGATGTGCGCCGTAAGCTGCGCAAGAGCAAAAAGAAACCGGTTGCGGGCGCGGACCAGGGCATTCTGGGCGTTGATGTTGAGGACACGATTGGGTTGTACCTGAAGGAGGTCGGGCGCGTTCCGCTGTTGACTGCAGAGGAGGAGGTTTGGCTTGCAAAGCGCATTGAGAAGGCCGTAAAGTCGAGCGAAGAACTTGAGAGTAAAAAGCGCATGGGGCCAAATCGGCGGGCTGAAATTTTGCATGATATAGCCGATGGACTGGCAGCGCGCGAGCATCTGGTAACTGCGAACTCCCGGCTGGTGATCAGCGTGGCTAAGAAGTACATTGGGCGCGGGGTGCCATTTCTGGATCTCATTCAAGAGGGCAACATTGGCGTGCTGCGCGCTGCTAAAAAGTTTGACCATCATCGCGGGCATAAGTTCAGCACCTATGCCACCTGGTGGATCCGGCAGGCTGTGACGCGCGCGATTGCGGACCAGGGCCGCACCATTCGTGTGCCGGTTCACATGGGAGACCAGATCAACAAACTGCTGCGTGCGTCACACTCGCTTACCCAAAAACTCGGGCGAGACC
The DNA here is from genome assembly GCA_947503585.1 of Anaerolineales bacterium. Taxonomy (GTDB): domain Bacteria; phylum Chloroflexota; class Anaerolineae; order Anaerolineales; family UBA11657; genus BD1. The sequence goes on from CANNEJ010000050.1 coordinate 5,925, forward strand.
CCTCTACGGATGAGCTTGCCAAGGCGCTGGAGGTGGGACCGCGCAAGGTAGAAGATATGCAGCAGATTGCGCGCCGGCCGTTGTCATTGGAAATGTCGACTGACGATGAAGATGACTCGTCGCTCGGCGACTTTATCACCGACGTCGAAAGCCCGGAGCCCGCGCGGGTTACCTTAGAAAAGATGCGCCGCGAGCATATTGATGAGGAGCTCGCAAAGATGCCGGCGCGCGAAGTTCAAATATTAAAACTGCGCTATGGGCTGCACGACGGCGAAGCCTACACGCTGGAAGAGGTGGGCAAGATGATGGGCGTGACGCGCGAACGCGTGCGCCAGATTGAAGCGCAGGCACTGAGCCGCTTGCGCCACCCGCTGCAAAGGCAAAAGTTGAAAGAGTACTTGAAAGCGGAATCGAGTTAAACCCGCGCTCCAACTTTCGATCATCAGGCCGCCAATGATTTTTATTGGCGGCTTTTTTGTTGTTAGGTAGCAGCGCACAGCGGCGACGCAGCTTTCTGTTCAGGCAAAACGTGGGCTGCTCGCTAGCGGCAGGGTGCTGCCTAACTCTTGCCGGCGTGCGGCGGCTCTTCGCCTTCCCGCGACAACTTGCCGAAGATGAAGCCCTCCACTGTGCGTGCCCCGCGCCGCAGTGCCGAGCGCACGCGTGAGAAGCCATAGAAGGCGCGGAGTTGCAAGCGCCGCCACGAGCTCGGCGCAGCGGGCAAGGTCACATCCCAGCGCACAAGTGCCGCACCCCACGTGAGCCCGCCGCCAAAGGCCACGAACACAATGTTGGTGTTGGGCTTGATGGTTCCGGCAGCCACGGCTTCACACAGGGCGATCGGGATCGATGCCGTGGAGGTGTTGCCGTAGCGCTCCAGGTTGAGGACAAAGCGGTCGGCCGGCAGCTTTAGCCCGCGGGCGGCGGCCGCCACGATGCGCTCATTTGCCTGATGGGGAACTATGCGATCAATCTCAGACATGCGCAGTCCGGCGTCAGCCACCACCTGCTGGCAGGCATCCACCATCACTTTTGTTGCAAACCGAAACACTTCGGATCCGTTCATTTGGATGGTGTGCAGGTTGTCGCGCAGGGTCTCAATGCTGACCGGTTTGCGGCTGCCGCCCGCCGGCACAGAAAGCAGGTCAGCCCCCGAGCCGTCTGAGCGCAGCAGGGTGGAGAGCACACCGCCGCGCTGTTCGCTGCCGCGCAGCACAAATGCACCGGCGCCGTCTCCAAAAAGAATGCAGGTGCCGCGGTCTTCCCAGTTCACAATGCGCGACATTGTTTCCGAGCCGATGACAAGCACGGTGTTCATCGAGCCAGAGACGATTGCCTGCGACGCAAGTGACAGCGCGTACACAAAACCGGTGCAGGCAGCCAGTAGATCGAATGCGCCGGCCTTGCGGGCTCCCAGTGCATCCTGGATTATGCTGGCTGTGGCGGGAAACATATGCTCGGGCGTGGAAGTAGCCACAATAATCAGGTCAATTTCGCCGGGACTGATGGCTGCGACTTCGATTGCCTTGCGCGCGGCCGCGAGGCCAAGGCTTGCGGTAGTTTCTTGCGGCCCGGCAATGCGGCGCTCATGAATACCGGTGCGCGAAACAATCCACTCTTCAGTAGTGTCCACCATGCGCGAAATTTCGCGGTTGGTAAGTACGCGTTTTGGCACGGCCATGCCCCAGCCAATGATGTGGGCGTGGGTCTTCATGCCCGTTTAGGTTTGGCCATTGAGGTATGAGCCCAAAATCAGGCAGGCATTATGGCCGCCGAACCCAAAAGAGTTCGACATCGCCCGGCGCACCGTGGCGGCACGCGCTTGGTTCGGCACGTAATCCAGGTCGCAGTGCTCGTCCGGGTGGGCGTAATTAATCGTGGGCGGCAGAATTCCATGCACTATGGCCTGAAGGGCAATGCACGCCTCCAGTGCGCCGGCGGCGCCAAGCAAGTGGCCATGCATTGATTTTGTGGACGAGACCGGCAGAGTTGCCGCCGCAGCCCCAAACACTTTTTTGATCGCCAGTGTTTCCATTCTGTCGTTCAAGACGGTTGAGGTTCCATGGGCGTTGAGATAGTCAATATCGGCGGCTTGCAATCCGGCATCAAGTAGCGCAAGCTGCATGCAGCGCGCAGCGCTCGAGCCGTCACTAGCGGGCGCGGTCATGTGAAAGGCATCATTGCTGAGTCCGTACCCCAGCACCTCCCCCAGAATTTGTGCGCCGCGTGCCGTGGCGTGCGCCGCGTCTTCCAGCACCAGCACGGCTGCGCCTTCTGCTGCTACAAACCCGTCGCGTTCATTGTCGAACGGGCGGGAGGCAGTGTGCGGATCGATCGACTTGGTGGAGAGTGTGCCCATGTTGGCAAAGCCGGCCATGATCAGCGGCGTGAGGGCTGCTTCGGCGCCGCCACTCAGCATCACATCTGCTGCACCGCGCCGGATCATCTCCGCTGCTTCGCCAATTGCATTTGTGCTGCTGGCACATGCTGCGCTCACGGCTAGGTTGGGTCCGCGCAATCCAAAATGCAGCGCAACCTGGCCGGCTGCAGTATCCGGCAGCATCATTGGCACCATAAAGGGGCTGATGCGGCTGGCACCGCGTGCATTCAGTGTTTGCGCCTCTGAACCCACGGTCGTGATGCCGCCCATGCCGGTGCCAATCAGTGCGCCGATCCGATCAGCGTTGCCGGCGTCAACCTTCAGCCCAGACGCGAGCATTGCC
>CANNEJ010000051.1 GCA_947503585.1 Anaerolineales bacterium
CCAAGTTGCAGTTGTGAAACCAACGGCCACCCCGCAGCCCACTGCTGTGGTTGTGCCAGCCACGCCCACCGCTGTGGTTGTGCCGGCCACCCCCACAGCGCCGCCGCCAACCGATGTGCCCACTGCCGTAATGGAGCCAACTGCTACCACCGGCGCTGCGGATTGCCCGCCGCCGCCCGGCCCCGGCAAGAAGCCACCGCCGGGCAGCAAGCCGCCGGCCGGGTGCCCACCGCCCCCGGGCGCAGCGGCAGCCGGTGGTGGCACTTCCAGTAGTGGCGCGGCTGCCACTACTACCACGGGCGCTGCGGCACCCGCTGCTGCAGCATCTACCACCACCACGGCTGCAGGCGGTGCGGCCGCCAAATCCTATGGCACTGTGAATGGCGACTGGCGCTCCATTACTGGCAACGGAATACCCGCGCATACCTATGCGGATCCCAGAGGCGAGGTGCAGGGCCAGAACTTCACCTTCACCCTGCCGGCAAATCCGGTGAAGGGCGCGGGAGCAATCAGCCTGCCGACACGCAATCCGAACCTGATTGGTACGAGCATCTACGGTATCCCGATTTTCAGCAGTGTAAATGCTGAAGGGACCGACATCTATACCGCGGGCGAGAAGTTTGACAAATGTTACGGCCACCCGAACATGAATGGCTGGTACCACTATCATGTTTTTGGCAGCTGCGTCGCTAGCGGCACTTCCGTGTTGTGGGCCTATGCGCTGGATGGCTTCCCGATTTACGGACCGACCGACAGCGGCAGTTCGTCAGAGCCGGCGGACCTCGATGCGTGTCGCGGCCACGAGCACGGCAATCTCGGCTACCATTACCACTCCAAGGATCCCAGCCGCATGGACGGTAACTATGTAATTGCGTGTTTCATGGGATCGCAGCTGGGTTCGTGGGTGAATGGCAGCACATCCGGCCCGTAGGCAGCGCGGCGCTTTAGCTGCTGTGGTGCCGGCAGCGGCCCGCATGGTGGCAGCGCCAGCTTGCAAGCCAACTGCTGCCCGCCTGCCGGCTGTTCGCAGTGGGCGCGGTGCCGTCAATGCCGGGGTGTGCCACCACAGCCACAGTCCGAAAAATATTAAGTGAGGGCCCGATGAAACCAGATCCGTCAGTTCTGCCCGGCCTTGTAGAAACGCTGGAAGGCATCAAAGTGCTGCGTGCCAGCGGATCGGGGCACCAGCGCGGCTGGAACGGCATCCAATACCAGCAGGGCCTCTCCGGCCGCAACTGCGGCGCGCAGAGCCTGTCGGTAAATGTGGCGACCGTGCCGCCCGGCGCCATCGCGTATGCGCACATCCATGCCGGCTTTGAGGTAATGCTGTTCATCGTTTCCGGCCGGGTGCGCCATGACTTTGGCCCGGACTTGATGCACTCCGTGATCAATGAAGCCGGCGACTTTATTTACATCGAGCCGGGCGTGCCGCACGAGGTGGTCAACATTGGCGACGGGCCGCTGACTGCGTTTGTAGCGCGCTCCACAGCGGATGAGTGGGACAAGATCACGGACTATCCGTCGCGGCACCGCCCGGCTGCGCAGACACCGGCAGCGCGCCTGCAGTAACAAAGCCCGGCGGGGCCGCGCTGTCGGCCGGCTGCCGGGCCGTAAATTTGCGGCAGCTGCACTGCTGGCAACCGCGCTATTTACCGCTTAAATTGCTCAAATTTCCGCAACATCTTGACTGCGGGCGCGTAGGCTGGTATGCTTCCACAATCATGGCGTCAAAAGATCAGCTAATAAGGCAGCGCCGTGAACTTGAACAGCAGGTGCGCCAAATCGCGCGTTTGCAGCAGCTGCTGCGCGAAGAGCTCTGGCAACTCGCTGGCCAGCGCAGTGCGCTGGCGGCGGAGCAGCCGCGCCATACTGCGCAGCTGGCCCAGAACAACCTCCAAATTGACCAACTAGTCGCCCAAATTCAACAGCTAAAAGCCGCCGATGCAAAGTATGCGGCGGCGCTGTTGCGCTAGCGCTTCGCAATCCCGACGCCCCTAACAAGCTCGGCGCCGCAGCCGACATTTATACTTGCAGGACAGCGCTGTGTTTGGCTACCACCCGCGCCCGGTGGGGCACCCCAGCCGGTAGCCGGGCAGGCTGCGCGGCGAAAACGGTTCGTGCAGTCGCGGGAGTTTTCCTGCACAGTCTGCAGCCTCCCAACCTCACGCCCAATTTTGTGCGCAGCACCGCACACTTGGCGCAGCCATTAGCCGGCCAGCGCAAGCAGCCGGCGGGGAGCCGCAACCCGAAAAGTCCGCGTAAAAATGGGGTATGCGTGTGCGCTGCAGCGCTTGCTCGCTAATGCCGCCCTGACTGATGCCGATACCCTCCGTGCCAGCAAAAAGGGCTGCGACACATGCAAAACTTCTACGAACTTCAACGGCAAATTACAGAAATTACTGAGCAGCAGTATGAGCTTTCCGTGCAATGGCGCCAGCTTTCGGCGGAGCTCAACCAGCTGGAAGAGCATCAGCGCCAGCTGACGGCGGACCGCAACCGGTTTGATGCGCATCAGCGCCAGTTGGCGGCGCAGTGGCAACAGCTTGCGGCGCAGCGCGTGCAGGCGGCAGCGCTTACAAATTCCGCCCCGCGCTGAGCGTGCCCGGCATTTGCACTCCGCTGGCCACATACACCGCACAGTGTTTGCGGCCCGCCGCTGTGGCCGCCCGCAGATAAACCGATGAAACGAATCACTCATTCAAGCACTGGAAGGGGGCTGGCGTAATGCCAACCAAGGCCGACAAACTGCGCGAGTTTGATGCCCAACAGCGCGCGATTAATGAACAGCGCACGCAGCTTTCCGAGCACGAGCGCCAGCTATCCGAACTGCGCGTAGTTCTAGACGAGCAACTGCGCCAGCTGGAGCGGCAGCTCCGCCAGCTCGAAGCCTGATGGCTGGAGCCGGGCCGGCTGCGAAGCCGGCAGCGGCGGCCGCCAGCCCGCGCGCACAGCGCAGTAATTTTTGCCGGCCAGGCAGGCCGGCGCCCCGCCCGATCTCAATGCCCACCCAAGCACAGTTTGACTACTATGGCCGCGGCGGTTAATGTTAAGCTGCAAATAATGGAAGCGATAATCTTAGCAAGCCGGGGTGCGGGCGTGGCTAGTACCGGCAGCGCATCTCTGCGCCGCCCCAAGTGCCGGTTCAAAGTTATTCCGCAGCGTTCTGTTAAAAGTGCTACGGAGCAGGCGCGTAGCGCGCGCGCTGCCGGGCCGGCGTAATGCCCAGCAAAGAAGAACTGCTTGCCCACCAGGCCCGGCTGCGGCTGCGCCAGCAGCAGCTGGACGAGCTGCAACAGCGCCAGCTGGCTGTGCAGCGCCACCCCACCGGTACGGACGGCTTGCTGGATGCGCAGCAGCAGCGCGAGGTGGAGGCGCAGCGCTACCAGCTTACCAAGCTGCAGCGGGCGGTTGAGGAGCAGCTCGGCCAGCTTTCCCAGCAGGGCAGCGCCGTTGACGAGCAGCTGCGCCAGCTTGTGCAGCAGCAGCGCCAGCTGGACCTGCGCCGCGATCGGCTGGCCAGTGAGATGACCATGATTGAAGTGCAGCGCGAACAACTTGAACAGCAGCGCGTGAAACTGAGCGCAGAGCGCGACCAGACCACATAAGCAGCGCGGGCTGCGGTGGGGCGCCCGGCGCAACGGTCGCGCGCTTCAATTGTGCAGCGCAGCGCCTACTGCTGGATGCACTTTTGCGCCTGAGCACTCAGCACGCTTGGCTTGCCGGCCGCGGCGCGGCGTGGCGGGCTCCCATTAGCATTTATCACCTTTGCGCGCTCTGGAAGATTGATGTGCGCGGCAGCAGTGCCCTGAGGTAAGTGCTTGCGCTTGCAGTGTGAGCAGTAGCGCCGCACCCGCAGGTCCGCGTGGCAGGCATTTTTCGGCCATTTCAGGGAACCATTTTGTTTCGGCCGGATGCGCTGCAATCGGCCTGAGTGTTTGGGGCGCCAGCGCCGCGCTACGATTGGCTGAAGCTTGCAACCGGCGCCTGCGCAACCCGCCGCCGCGCCGCCAATGCGTTTTACTTGTGGTAGCCTAGCCTTCCCGCCGTTCCATTATTCGCAAGTTGCATTCTGCGCCAACCCATTATGCCCAACAGGACAACCTCCATGTTTTATTTTTCTGCCGGCCTCGCCATCATCGGCGCTGTTTTGTATCAATACTTTGTGAAGCTGGTGCCTGGTTCCATCAACCCGGTTGTGTCCGTGATTGGCCAGTATGTGGCTGCGCTTATTCTGGGCGTGGGCATCCTGCCGCTGTTTCCGGCGCCGGGCGGGCTGTGGCAGCAGGTGCGCCAGCTAAACTGGATTCAACTGGCCTTGGCCGTTTCCGTGGTACTTATCGAGCTGGGCTTTTTGCTTATGTACCGCGCAGGCTGGAATCTCAGCACGGGCAATCTGGTCACGGGCGTGTTTATCAATCTGCTGCTGGCGGGGTTGGGGGTGTGGCTAATGGGCGAGCGCATGCAGTACATCAATGCTGCCGGAGTAGCGCTGTGCCTCGCGGGTGTGGCGCTCATCAGCTATCGCCCGGCGTAATGCCCTCGCAATAGTTTTATTTGATTGGGCGGCCACAGTTAGCGGCGGCCGCCCACATAGCAAAAGGGCCGCCTTCTGGCGGCCCTTGATTAGCTCGGGTGCACTACATTTTTCCAAGTGCGGCGCATCCGCCGCTTTTTTCCACTTCCAGCGGTTACCGGGTGGTGCTTATAAACATTGCGGTAGCCCCACTCGATCAGCGCATACATGCCGCGTCCCACAAGCGCAAAGCGCTCATCCGAAACGAGGCAGTTGTGCACGGTCGAAACCCGCGCGGTGCGTCCTCTGGCTGAAACAATGCGCCCGACAATCTCGGTATAGTGCAGCGGCCGACCCGCCTTCATGAGTACAACGTAGGCCTCGTCCCGCATGCCCCATGGCCGTGCTACGTGGGATGTGTAGTGCCCAAACTCGCCGTACCCGTTCTTTACCAGTTCCCGCGCGATCTTAAAGTAACCCAGGAGTGCGGGCTTTGAAATTGCGCCAACGGGTTTGATGAATTTTGCCATGTCGCCAAAAAACTCGCGCTCCGGGTAGGCGCGTCCGCTTGCCTTGACGGGTTTTGCAAATGCCAAGAGCGCTTTTTCGATTGCTCCGTGATCTGTTCCCTTGTGATACCAGCGTTCCGTGAACTTCGGGTTTGCGTAGTAATGCCGGGCAAATGGCGACATGCGCAGCAGGAAGGTGCCGGCTTGCTTGGCGGCTACGCTGCCAAATACTTCAGCGCTCTCCATGAATGCCACGCTGAGCACGCCGCCGTAGCGCAGCATTAGTTTTTCCAGCGCTGCAAACTCCGGCTTTAACGCCTGATACTCTTTTGATTTGTGCATGGCCAGCACGGACGCATCCTCAATCTGGCGAATGCGCTCGCGCGTCAGGCCCTCCTGCTGGCCGATGGCGTCGAGGGTGTGCGGCTCCAAGCCGAACAGGCCAAAGCGCCTGCACATCATCGAGCGCGAGCGCGGACTTAGCACGCGCATCAGGGTATGGATGGTGTGGTCAAACTGGGTGGCGTAGAGCATCCGCAAGGCGGGCACTGATTTCGCCACCAGCTTGGTTTTGGGCTTGCTGTCTCTCTTCTGCTTTGTCAACATAATGGAAACTCCTTTACAAATTTATTTGCTTCGCGGCAGTGTATCAAGCATTTCCGGATTTGTCAGTATCTTGTACAAAATTCTGCCGGCCGATTGTGACCGATGGGGAACTCAAGCCTGCATGCACATCCGCATAGTACACCCTGGCTCCGCGCTTATAAAGTGTTTTTGCGCCAACCTTCATGTGACGAATGTCATCATTTCTATAACTATTCTATAAAATATTGTAACTATGTAGTTGTTTTTGTTGCGCAACAATGCGAATTGCTGATTTGGTCAATAACTGATCCTGATAGAGGGGTGTACCGTCCTCGGATGGCAGGCGCGGCTGCGGGCGGCTTGCGCCTGTGACAAGTACCTAACGCCGGTGCAGGGTGCAGGTGGCAAGTTTTATTGGCCGGCCGGCACGCTATTTTTGTGTGTGGGCGAGCACCTGTTACCGGACATCTCAGCCGGGCTGGGCGATAATTTGGGCAGGGCAGCGGGCTGCGCACGCTTCTCCAAATCCGTAATCCAGAGGTATCTGAATGCACAAGACCACGCTTGAGCAGGTGCGCGAATTTCATGAAACATACGGCCTGCCCGTGAAGGCGGCGCCTGACCTTTCGGATGCGCGCATCAACGGTCTGCGCGTGAGCCTGCTAACGGAGGAGCTGGAGGAATTTAAAGCGGCAGTGGCAGCTGCCAATCCGCTGGCAGCCCTCGATGCGCTGGTGGATCTGCAATACGTGCTGGATGGCGCGTTCCTCTCGCTGGGCCTGCATGCAGTGAAGGCCGCTGCATTTAGCGAAGTGCATCGCTCGAACATGAGTAAATTGGGCGCGGATGGCAAGCCACTACGGCGCGAAAGCGACGGCAAAGTACTGAAGGGCCCCAACTTTTTTCAACCGAACTTGCAGCAGTTTATTGAGTGAGCGGGCGGGCGGCGCAGCCACTTCTTGCGACCGTGGTGGCTGCCGGCCGTCACACCACCCATGCGCTGTGGTTGTTGCAGTAGGTCAGGGTGCCCGAACGCGCACCGCGCCGAGCTGCAGCAAGCCATCGGTGCCCTGTGCGGTGTCTAGCCGGGTGCCCGTTTGGCTTGCATACACGCCCAACACCAGCTGGTAGTTTCCGGCGGGCAGGCCCGCGGGCAGGGGTACAGCCAAATGGAAACTGAGGTGTTCGGCGGAGTTCAATTGCAGCGTGGAGAAATTATTTGCCAGTGGTTGGCCATCATATTGCGCCACAAGTTTGCCGGCTGCATCTTTCACGTGGATAAAAAATGTATAGTCGGCGCCCGGCTTTTGCAGAGCCTGCCATGTGAGCAGCACCGGTAGCGCTGCACCGGCGGCAACTTCCGTTGGCCAGTCTGTTTGCATGAGGTGCAGCGCAGCGCCAAACTGTGCCAGTGGCGCTGGCGCCGCGCCAGGCACAAAGTCCACAGTTTGCAGTGCAAAGCTGACGGCGCGTGCGCCTTTGAGGTGCGGGTCGCAAATAACCGGCGGTGCAAATCTGCCGGCCAGCGGTGTGCCGCCCAGGCAGCGCAAGTCCCCCCATATAGTCTCGGTGCCCGAACGGTCCACAAACTCAATCACATTTGCACCGGCCGGCAAGTCCAGCGTTGGCGACGCGTACGGTGCCCAGTCACCGACGGCATAGGTGCCGGCAACTTTGCCGTTGACCAGCAGGTCCATGCGGTGCAGTTGCAAACCGGGAATGGCGGTGAACACCAAGTGGCCGCGTTGCGGCTGATGCAGGAATATGTAGAGGCGGGCACTGCCGCTGACCCAGCGCGCCGGCGCACTGCCCCATTGCTCCGCATCCGTCCATTGCCCGGGCGCCAGGGCCCACACCGGCCGCGTGCCATTCGGCACAGCGGGCGCAACGACAAACAAGTCCTCGACATCGCCGGCTGCCGCCGGCTCCGCAAATGCGCTGCGCAGCCAGTTGCGCTGCGCCTCACTGTAGCCCTCGCTTAAATGCTGCAGATGAATGTAGCCGACTGAATAGTGCGCCAGGGCGCCGTTCACTTCTTCCAGCGCGGGCCGGTCCACAATATCTTGTGCCGGCCCGGGCCGGAGCAAGGCATCCACAAATTGCAAACTTGTTTCGCCGGCGGGCACACCGCGGAAAACGCGCCCGCCCAAAAGCGGGCAATGATGCACGGTTTGCCCATACAGCCCAAGATAGTTTGCCGTGTATTCGGCCGGGATGTTGACAACGGTGCGCTGGTCGCGTGCGCAATTGGCGGCCAGTGTTTTGAGCACTGGTGATTCCAACTGCGGCGCCAGCGGAAAGGGCAATGCCACCAGCCGTTCACCAATGCTAAAGGCGGCCAACGCGCCCACAACCAGCCAGGCGGGCACTGTTGCGCGCAGGCGCGGCAGCAGCTGCGCCACGCCGTACGCGCCCAGCACCGCCAGGGCAAAATGAAATGTGAGGGCAAAGCGGGCGGGCGCGCGGCTCCATTGGAACAGCGGCAGCTGTGCCAGCGCCTGATAGGGCAGCAGGATGGAGTGCGCGCGCCCTTCCACCGCAATAGTCAGCACGTGCCCGCTCACTTTGAGCAGCGGACCCAGCATCAATACACCGGCACCCAGCAGCAACCAAAGCCAGGGGCGCAGCGCGTGCTGGCCGCGCAATGCCCACATCCCAAATGCGGCGCTGAGCAGCGCTGCGTATCCGGCATAGCCGATTGCCTCGTAGGGTGTGTTGACTGCGTTTTGGGCGAGCGTGGCCAGCGCGCTGCGGCGCAGCAGTGGATGTTCGGGCGGCGGCACGAAGACTGATAGCAGGTCCACCGACTGGCTGACCACGCCGCCCACTTGCGCGTTGGTTGCGCTGACGCTGGCGTTGGCCGCCAGAATTGGCCAGTACAGCGGCAGAAGCAGCACAAGCGCCAGTGCCAGCGCAGCCAGCAGCGCCGCCCGGATGTGGCCATGGCGCAGCTGCCCCGCA
>CANNEJ010000052.1 GCA_947503585.1 Anaerolineales bacterium
CAGCCGCCACGCATACTTGCAGCCCCCGCGCTGCCAGCCACGCCAGCTGCGCCGGCGCGCGGCCGCCCACCCAAAGATCGCAGCCCGTGATCGCCAGAGTCTGCGCAATCAAATGCCCCAGGCGCCCGGCACCCACCACCAGAACGCGCTGGCGCAGCTGAAGCGGCACCTGCGCTTCAATCTCCAAGGCAGCCGCCAGCGGCTCCGTGAATGTGGCTGCCGTGGTGGACACTTCGTCTGGAACAACATGCAGATTTGCAGCCGGCAGCGTTAGGTACTGTGCAAAGCAGCCGTCGCGCTGCACAATGCCCAGCACTGTGCGCTGCAAACAGTGCGTGGGCTGGCCGCGGGTGCACTGGTCGCAAGTTCCGCAGCTGGCATTTATCTCGCCCACCACGCGCCGGCCGCACAGCTGCGCCGGCCCGCTTTCCACAATGCCCACAAACTCGTGCCCAAGCACGCCGCAGTACGGGTAGTAGCCGCGCACCAGCTCCAGATCAGTGCTGCAGATGCCGGCGCACAATACGCGCACCAGTGCCTCGCCGGCTGCCGGCTCCGGTACCGGCACGTCGGCGCGCAGGCGCAGTTGCCGGTCTTGCAGCCAGAGGGCGTGCATGCTTGCTGCCGCTTTCTATTTGCGCCCGAACTGGCGCTCCAGCACCGACACACTTAAGTGGATCATGGTGGGGCGGCCGTGCGGGCAGGTGCGCGGCGCGCTGCAGGCTTCCAGCCCGCGCACCAGTTGCTGCTGCTCGGCCGGCGAAAGCGCCTGCCCCGCCTTCACGGAAGCCCGCTTGCACACGCGCGCAATAATGCGCCGCTCGCCGGCCTGCGCCAGCAGGCTTTCGTCCTCTTCCAGTTCATCCACCACACTGCTCACCGCGCGCGCGGCATCCACCGGCCCCAGCACAGTGGGGATGGCGCGCACCAGAAAGGCGCTGGCGCCGAAGTCGCTGATATCAAAGCCCAGCGCATTCAGCGTGCTGAGTTGCTGCCGCAGCAGGCTGGCGGCTGCCGGCGAGACCTCTACTGTGGCGGGCTGCAGCAGCGCTTGCGCGGTCACCTGCGCACCCGCAGCCTGCGCCAGGAATGCCTCGTACAACACGCGCTCATGCGCAGCATGCTGGTCAATCAGGTATAGGCCGTCCGGGCCTTCTGCCACCACATACGCCAGGCCCACTTGGCCCAGCACACGCAGCAATGGAATGGACTCGCGGGTGGGCAGCGCGCTTGTTTGATCCGGCTGCGCTGCGTGCGCCGGATCCGGGTTAGTGGCTGCGTCGGTATTTGGGTGCTGCGTGCCGGCGCCGCTCCACACTTTCCAAGACCAGTCGCCCAGCCCGGGCTGCGGGCCGTTGCTCCACTCGCGCGGCGTGCCGGCCGCAACCGGCGCCTGCTGCAGCAGCGCGCTGCGCACGGCGCGCCCCACCGCGCGGAAGATTACATCCGGCGCACGAAAGCGCACCTCGGCTTTGGCGGGGTGCACGTTCACGTCCACCTCCGCGGGCGGCACTTGCAGCTGCAGCATAACGGTGGGGTAGCGCCCGCCGGGCAGCAGTGTGTGGTATGCCTGCAGCACGGCACTGGACAGCTGCTGGTCCTGCACCCAGCGCCCGTTCACAAAAAATGTGAGCTCGCGCCGGTTGGCGCGATGCTGCTCCGGCGGGCTCACAAAGCCGCGCACCTCAATGCCGTCGGCGGTTTGCGGCGCAATCTCCAGCAGCGCGCGCGCCAGCTCGGCGCCGTACGCCGCCAGCAGCGCCTCGCGCGCGGCACCGCCGCCGGTTGCCTGAAAAACCTCGCGCCCGTCAAACTGGAGCGTGAAGCGCACCAGCGGGTAAGCCAGTGCGTAGCGCGCCAGCAAGCGCGCCATATGCGTGCGCTCGGAAGTTTCAGACTTGAGAAACTTGAGGCGCGCCGGCATGTTGAAGAATAAATTCTCGACAGCGATCACGGTGCCGGGCGGCGCGCCGATGCCTTCGCGCGCCAGCAGTTGGCCGGCGTCCATGCGCAGCTGCGTGCCGGTTGCCTCTGTGCGCGCGCGTGTAATGGCGCGCACGCGGCTGACGGCGGCAATTGCTGCCAGCGCTTCGCCGCGAAAGCCCAGCGACATGATTTGCGAGAGGTCGGCAGCGTTGCGCAGCTTGGAGGTGGCGTGGCGCGCAAACGCCAGCTCTACTTCGGCCGCGCAAATGCCCGCGCCGTCGTCGGACACGCGGATCAGGCTGCGGCCGCCGCCTTCCACCTCCACGCGAATGCTGTGCGCGCCGGCATCGAGCGCGTTCTCCAGCAGCTCCTTCACCACGGATGTGGGGCGTTCCACCACCTCGCCCGCTGCAATCTGCGAGATCACCGCTTCCGCCAGAACAGCGATTGCCATGCGCCGATTCTACATCCCAACGTATTACCCCGGCGCTCTGAATGCGGGCGGTATACTCGCAGCGCGACTGCACAATCCAAGCGGTTGCACGTTGTAACCCAAAGTTAATCACCATGCCTGATTTCCTTCTTCCACTGTTGGCGCGCAATTGGAATCTGACGCTTTTGCTTGCGATCTCCCATGTAATTATTCTGTATGCTTGGCTGCGCGCTGAGCGCAAGGGCCGCTGGCTTTCAGTGTTTTTTTTGGTGCTGCCCATGTGGTATCTGATGTACCGGCTGGCGCGCTGGCGCCTGCAATTACCGGAGCTCGCAATTTCATTTGGCCTGGGTGGCGGTGTTTACCTGCTCTGGCATTTGCTATACCTGCGCAAAATTCCGCTGCCCAACAGCGACAATATTCAAGTTTGGGGACAGGAGAGTTGACGGCGCGCCCGACGGGCGGCGCACTGCGCGCTGGATGGCTGCCGGTGCTGTTGGCTGGGCTGCTGGCGAGCTGTGGCGGTTATGGCGGTCCGGCTGGAAGGGGCTTGCCGGAAGCCGGGCTGGCAGGAGCCACCAGTGCGGCCACAGCCACTAACGGGCAGCTGCCCGCCTCAGCTGCCGCCCCAAACCGCAACGAGCCGGTCAAGATCACCGGCATTGCCGAAATCACATTCCCACTTTTTGAAAGTTATCTCGTTGAGCCGTATGTGCTGCTGGAAGACGCAGCCGGCTTTGTGAACCGGGATTTTGAGTTTGAGCTTGCGCCGGAAAATCAGGTTATGGGCCCCCTTCGCAAAGACAGGCTCGGTCAGTATCAATACACCCTGCATTTGCCGGCGCAGCCAGTGGGGACGCTGCTGGATGTAAGCCGCAGTGGCCGGCCGCAAGTGATGGTGTTCGCGGTTGCGGTGCAGGCCAACTTAGTTGGCGATCCGTTTTTGGACCGCTCTGAGTTTCGCGGCTGGTCCACCACTTGGAGCTCGGCCCGCATTGACAGCGAGAATAAAGACGAGGTCATGGGCGGTGCGCTGCTTGTGTGGGCGCCGGATGGCTCACAGGAGTTCCCCGCCGGCTTCGGCAGTGACGGATTGCTTTTCACAAGTGATGACCCGCTGGCACCCATACCGGCGGGCTATACGATCATCGATCTGGAACAAGAGCCCTTCCGCTTTTACAAGGAAGCCAATCCCCAACTAACACTTTATGAAGGCGATGTGGCGGTTAAAGACTACAGCGCTATGACGTATACGGAGGCTTTTGATGCGCTGATTAACAAAGCGCGCGCCGAATATCCATTCACCGAATCGAAGGCGGTGGATTGGGATGCGATCTATGCCAGCCTGGCGCCGCGTGTTGCGGCTGCCGAGCTGAAGGCGGACCCGCTCGGGTTTTACCTTGCGATCCGGGACTTCACTTGGGCGATACCGGACGGGCACATTGGGGCGAGTGGCGACGACGGCGGCCGGTTTGTGGCGGAGGTGGGCGGCGGTGTGGGCCTCGGCTTGATGCAAGTGGATAACGGAAGCGTGATCGCGGCGTATGTTACGGACCGCAGCGCTGCTGCCCGGGCTGGCATTTTGCGCGGTGCGGAAATTTTTGAGTACGGTGGCAAGCCGGTTGCAGTCGCCGCTGCTGAGGTGGTTCCATGGTCGAGTCCGTTTTCCACAGCGCACACACGCAGCTTGCAGCAGTTCCGCTATCTCACCCGCGGTGCACTGGGTGCCAACGTGGCCGTTGTTTGGCGCAACGCGGGCGCCGATGAGAAGCAGGCGGCGGTTCTGGTGTATGGCGATGAGCGCGATTCATTCTATGCACTGTCTTTTAGTAGTGGTGTTGAAGGCGGGCTACCGCCGGTTACCTACCGCGTGATACCCGGTGCTGATCTGCCGGCAGGCGGCGTGCCGTTTGCTTCCGCAAAGTTCGGGGTGCAAATAGATGCGCGCCAGACTGGTATTGGCTACATCAAGATGTCGGACCTGTCGGATGATCTGAACCTGACGGTGCGTTTGTTTGCGCGTGCCGTGAGGTTATTTAGGGACGAAGAAGTACCCGCAATCATTGTGGACTTGCGCCAAAACAATGGGGGCAGCCCGATGGGTGCCGGGTTGGCAGCCTACTTTACAAAAGACGAGGTTGAGCTGTCCCGCAGCTATTACTATAGTGAGCGCACTGGCAAGTTTGAAACTTACGGGCCGCCGGCAACCATTGAGCCGGATGCAACTTTGCATTACCCGGGCAGATTGGTGGTGCTGGTGGGGCCGGATTGTGCCAGTGCCTGTGAGGATATGGCGTGGGTGCTGCGCCAGCTGCCGCAAACAATTGTGCTTGGGCAGTTCCCCACCGCCGGAATGATGGGCGAGGTGGGTCGCGGCCAATACCGGCTGCCGGCGGAAATCCAGCTTCAGATTCCCACCGGCTTGGACCGGGACATGCAGGGAGAAATTGTGATTGAGGGCGTCGGTGTTGTGCCGGACTTAAGAGTGCCGGTGGATATGGTGAGTGCGCTTTCTGGAAAAGATGTGGTGCTGGATGGCGCGCTGGGTGCGCTGACACAGCAGCCACGCCTGCGCCGTGCGCTGGATGTCAGTGACATGCTGCAAGGGAAAACACCAACGGGCGGTTCAGAATCCGGTGGCACACAAATCTTGCTGCCGGGCGCTGCGCAAATTGACATAGATTCCGGCGAGCCGGGCAGCGCGTGGTGGCAGCGGCTGGCGGATGCGCAGGCAACGGCGGTGCTCCGTGAGGGCCAATCGGAGAGCGTGGCGGTGCAGCTGCGGGACAAAGATGGTGAAGTGCTGTGGGCTTATGGCTGGTGCGCAGCGGATGATGCAACGCTGGCCGCCGCCTGGGAGCAAATTAGGGCGCGCTTTTTTGTCGAAGGGTTGGAAGTATCCGCGGCTAATTTGTTCACAGCGGAGCATGCGGTGGATGGCGGGATCTGCCGCGCCAATTTTGCTGCCTTGGGCAACTTCCCCGGCGGCACCCACGACCTGTCCGTAGAAGTTAACTTTGCCGGGCCGGTGCGGGCCGGGCAGCGCATACATGCCGCTGGCTTGCGCACCTACACCCATATGGTGACCGCCCCGTACATATCCAGCAACTAGTGCGCAGGGCGCACCCGGAGACCAATCGAAGCTATGTTTGACAAGATTTCGCGCGCAACGCTGGCACTGCTGGGCGCCCTGTTTGTGGGCGCCGGGGTCTTCAGCGTTGGGTTTGTAACCGGCAGCCGCTACAACACGCTGCTGCCGGCAGTCCTGCAGTCGGTGGTGCCGGTGCCCGCAGCCGGCGCGGTAGTAACGGTCGACAAGATTACGGTGGCGCCTGCGCAAGGCGCAACGCCCGAAGAATTGCAAACCGCCTTCAAGCCGTTTTGGGAAACTTGGGAACTGCTGCAAAAGAACTTTGTAGACCGGCCGCTGGACACCACCAAGCTGGTGAACGGTGCCATCCAGGGCATGATGCGCGCCACCGGCGACCGCAACACCAGCTATATGACGCCGGATGAGCAGTCGGTGATGCAGGGCGACATGTCCGGCGAACTGGAGGGTATTGGCGCGGAGGTGGATGGCAGCGGCGACCTAATGCGCATTGTGGCGCCGATGAAGGGATCACCGGCTGAGGCTGCCGGCGTGCGCGCTGGTGACTTGATCTTGGAAGTTGATGGCGTAGACATGTCCGGGCTGGACAGCAGCACAGTAATCAGCAAGGTGCGCGGCAAGGCCGGCACTAAGGTAAAACTATTGCTGCAGCGCGCGGGCGCCTCAGCGCCCGTGGAAGTGGAAATCACACGCTACAAGATCACCATTCCAATGGTGGAGGGCAAGCTGCTCACTAGTGGTGTGGCCTATGTGGAGATCAACCAGTTTGGCAGCGATGCGGAAGTTGCGCTGCGCGAAAAACTGAAAGAGCTGCTGGCACAAAACCCGCCCGGCCTGATTATCGATCTGCGCAACAACCCGGGTGGGTATTTGGATTCGGGTGTGGCAATTGCCTCAGAGTTGGTGGCTGACAGCCCGGTAATGGTTGAGCGCCTGGGCGACGGCAGCGAACAAGAGTATGCCGCGCGGCCCGGCGGGCTGGCCACAAAAATCAAGCTGGTGGTGCTGATCAACGCCGGCAGCGCCAGTGCGTCGGAAATTGTTGCGGGCGCAGTGCAAGACTACAAACGCGGCTTGCTGGTGGGCGAGAAATCCTACGGCAAGGGCACCGTGCAAACCTGGTTGGATCTTTCCGACGGTGGCGGCGCGGTGCGCATCACGTTTGCGCGCTGGCTGACGCCCAAAAAGCGCTCGGTGGACAACAAGGGCCTGATGCCTGATGTTTTGGTGCCGCTGACCGAGGCGGACCAGTCTGCCGGCCTCGACCCGCAGCTGGCGGCGGCGGAAGCCGTGCTGCTGCAGCCGTGAAGCCGTCTTACGCAATGCAAATATTTCAGCGCAACACTCCGGCTTATGGGCGGTGAATTTCTGAGCCGAGCCAATTTAGCACACAAGGACACAACACATGTTTTTTGACCCCCTGTATTTTATTTTTGTCGGGCCGGCAATGTTGGCAGCAATGTATGCAAACAGCCGCGTCAAATCAGCGTTCGCGCGCTGGCATCAGGTGGGCAACGGGCGCCGGCTGACCGGCGAGCAGGTGGCGCTGGCGCTGATCAAAAGCAGCGGGCTACGCGCCGTGACCCTTACCAGCGCACCGCCGGACAACGACCATTACGATCCGCGCGACCGTTCGCTGGCGCTCTCGCCGGCGGTGGGCAACGCAGCCTCTGTGGCGGCGATGGCAGTTGCGGCGCATGAGATTGGCCACGCACTGCAGGACAGTGAAGCCTTTGCGCCGCTGCGCATGCGCACTGCGCTGGTTCCAGTATCCAACTACGGCAGCCAGATCGGCACCTACATGCTTTTTGGCGGGATGCTGCTGGCGGGATTTGGCGGCGGAAGTTTGGGGTTGCCGGTTGCCTGGCTGGGCTTGGGGCTGTTTGCACTCGGCAGCGTGGTCTCGCTGGTGACACTGCCGGTGGAGTTTGATGCCAGCCGGCGGGCGCTGGCAGTGCTTGCCAGCAGCGGGCTGATTGCAAACGAGGAAGAACGCGCGGGAGTGCAGGCGGTGCTGAACGCGGCCGCGCTCACTTATGTAGCTGCAGCGGGGGCTGCAATTGCGACGGTGGCTTACTATGGATTTCGTTTGATGCGCCTGTACGGTCGGCGCGATTAAGCTGCTCCCGACTTTTGATTAAGTAGGCGGCGCCCGCAAGTTGCGGGCGCTTTTGTTTTGCAGCTGTGCGCTGGTCTATTTGCCGTGCAGGCGGCGCGGGCGGTGATTCGGAGTCAGGTGATGACCAGCAGCAGTGTGTTTTGCTCTACGCTTTGGCCAGCCTGGGCCCGCACGCGTTGCACTGTGCCAGCGCGCGGCGCCCGCAACTCATTCTGCATTTTCATAGATTCAAGCACAAGCAGCAAGTCGCCTTTTTCCACCGGTTGGCCGGCAGCCACCGGCACGCTAACCACCAGCCCCGGCATCGGCGCCTTTAGCAGAAACTCGCGCCCGCCGGCTGCGGCTTGCATCCCACCCAGCTGCGCCAGGCGCTGTGTGCGTTCATCTGCCACGGTCACAGTGTAGCGGTCTCCGTGGTGCAGTACCTGCCAGCCATCCGCATCGAACTCAATGTAAGCCTCGTGCGATCCGCCATCCAGCAGCAGTGAGTACAACGGTTGATGGCTTACGGATTCGAAGTCCACCGAGAACACCTCGCCATCTACCATGATCTGATGCGCGCTGTTAATCTCGATCTGGTAGGTGATGCCGTTGACAGAAGTGGTGTATCTCATCTATGCATGCGCTCCCAGCGCCCGACCCATTTCCAGTTGCTCGTGTCGCGCACATTGTGCTGTTGAATGTGCGCGGTCTGCTGGCCTTGCTGGTGCGCCACCAGCGTGGCCAGAATGGCCGCGATGCGCGGGTTGGTGGGCGGCTTGTCTTCTACATGGAAGTCCTCATCCAGAAAGCGCGTTGTGAACTTGCCGGCCATAAACCGGTGGCTGTCGAGCAGCTTTTGATGGAACGGGATAGTTGTCTTCACGCCGATCAGCCGGTAGTCCTCTAGTGCGCGGCGCATGCGCAACAGCGCTTCGCCGCGCGATTCGCCATGACAAATTAATTTTGTGAGCAGCGAATCGTAGTAGGTCGGTACGG
>CANNEJ010000053.1 GCA_947503585.1 Anaerolineales bacterium
TGCACTACGCGCCGACCCACATAACCGGCAGCTCCTGTTACAAGCAGGCGCGCGGTCACCGGCTGCTGCTTTCTGGAGCTGGGGACGGACTTTGGGGCGGTTGGCTGTTGGCAAGCAGCGCGTGCAGTGCTGCCTGCGCGGCTGCCTGCGCGGCTGCCTGTTTGCTGCGGCCGCTGCCGGTGCCGTGCGGTTTGCCGGCAATCAGCACTTGCACTGTGAATTGCTTGGCATGGTCCGGGCCTTGCTCGTCAATTGTGTTGTAAACAGGCGTGGCGCCGCCATTGGCTTGCGCCCACTCTTGCAGCTCACTCTTGCTGTCGATGTGCGCTTGGCTCGTCAGAATAATTGCGGACTGCTGCGCGAGCAGTGGCTCCACCCAGGCGCACACGGCCGCTTCACCGGAATCCAGATAAAGCGCGCCGAGAAGTGCCTCAAATGCACAGCAAAGCAAAGTGTCCCGTGCTCTGCCGCCAGTCTCAGCTTCGCCGCGCCCCACGCGCAGCGCTTTTCCCAGCTCAAAGCTTCTGGCTAGCTCCGCCAGCTGCTCGGTGCGCACCAGTGCGGCGCGCAAGCGCGTCAGCTCGCCCTCATGCAGTGCGGGGTGGTGCTCGTACAAATAGCGCGCAGTCACCAGATCGAGTACAGCGTCCCCCAAAAATTCCAGCCGCTCGTTGTCAGCCTTGCATTCGGGATTTTCGTTGCGATAGGAACTGTGCGTCAGCGCCTGTTCAAGCAGCGCCGGATTGTGAAACTGCATGCCCAGCCGGGCTTGCAGTTGGTTGAAGTCCATCAGCCGAAACGTTTGAACACCAGCACGGAATTGTGTCCGCCAAACCCAAAGGAGTTGCTGAGGGTTACCGCCACCGGCTGCTGGCGCGCGACGTTTGGCACGTAATCCAGATTGCATTCCGGGTCGCGCTCGGTGTAGTGAATAGTCGGCGGCACCACACTCTCACGAATGGCTTGAATGCAGAAGATAGCCTCCAACGCGCCGGTCGCGCCCATCATGTGGCCGGTCATCGATTTTGTAGAGGACACCGGAATACGCAGCGCATGGGAGCCGAACGCAGAGTTAATTGCGCGTGTTTCAGCGAGGTCGTTCAGCAGGGTGGCAGTGCCGTGCGCGTTGATGTAGTCCACCTGGTCCGGGTTGAGCCCGGCGCTATCCAGCGCCTGCGTCATTGCAGCTGCGCCGCCAACGCCGGTGGCATGCGGCGCCGTAATGTGAAATGAGTCTGCAGTGGCTGCATATCCGGCAAGCTCCGCCAGAATGTTTGCGCCGCGCCGCTGCGCAAATTCCAGCTCTTCGAGCACAAGCGCTGCGGCGCCCTCGCCCATCACCAGCCCGTCGCGGTTTTTGTCAAAGGGCTGCGGTGTCATGGAGTAGTCGTCATTGCGCCGGCTGAGTGCGCCAAGCCGGTCAAACGCTGCGATGCCGACGCTGCAGACGGTGGCCTCTGTGCCGCCGGCAATTGCAGCATCTGCGATGCCAGCGCGGATCATGTGCCACGCCGTGCCAATGCCGTCGGAGCTGGAGGCGCAGGCAGAAGCCACTGAGAATGCAGGGCCCTTAAAACCGTGATCGATTGCAACGAGCCCACTCGGGCCGTTGGGCATCAGCATGGGGATTGTGAACGGGTTGACGCGCCGCGGCCCCGGATCCTTCGAGGTGTGGGTGGCCGTCTCAAGGCTAATCAGTCCGCCAATAGCCGAGCTCAGCATGACGGCAATGCGACCAGCGGTCTCGGCGGTGGCAGCCAAGCCAGAATGGGCAATCGCTTCCTTTGCGGCAGCGGTCGAAAATTGCTGGCAGCGGTCGCGCCGGCGCGCTTCGGCTGGCTCCATGTAGCGGCTTGGGTCGAAGTTTTTCACCTCGCAGGCGATCTTGACGAGGTACTGCGTGGTGTCAAACAGAGTGATGCGGCCAACGCCGCTTACGCCATTGCGGCAGTTTTCCCAAGTCTCGTGAGCGGTAAGCCCCAGCGGGTTTACAGTGCCGTAGCCGGTGACTACTACTCTGCGCATTGCGGGCTGGTCTCCACAAAAATATTCAACCCGATGCTTGCTGGCACGGGTAATTTATATCACATGCCGGCGGGCCGGCAGTTGCTTAAATCAGCGGGTGATCGTGACGGTAGTACCGACCTCTGCCCAGTTGTAGAGCGCCTCCGCCTCCCGTATGCCCAGCACAATGCAGCCGTATGACGCCGGGCTGCCGAGCACGCCGCCCCACAAGCGTTCGCCGTTGGAAAGAATGGGCAGTGCATGGATTCCATTTTGGGCAACTCCAGCCCAATAGATGCCAAGCCAATTTGGCATTTGCAGGTTCCATTGGCTGGCGTAGGCACTGGGTATTTTGTTCAGCACAGAGTAGGTGCCCGGCAGTGTCTCGCGGCCCTTGATGCCAGTGCTGACTGGCCATTTGCGCAGCAACTGATCACCGGCAAATGCGCTCAGGCGCTGCTCTGAAATGCTGACCAGAATGCGCCGGGCGCCGGGCGCCGTGGCATCGAGGCTCACTTCCTCCACGGTTGTACGCAAGACCTGACCGGAAAAAATTCGATTGCCGTTGGAAAGCTGGTTCAGGCGGATTAGGTCAGGGATTGAGGTGCCCAGCCGCTGTGCAATATGGCCCAGCGTGTCACCGGCGCGCACGGTGTAAGAAATGCCGGTGAAGGGCGGGGTGGTCGGTGCTGCGGATCGCGCTGTGAGCGGCCCGACGAGTGGAATGTAAAGGCGCTGCCCGGCAAGGATGCGATCGCTGCCGAGGCGGTTGAGGCCGCTGATTTTGAGCCAAGACACACCGTACTGCATTCCGATTGCGTACAGGTTCTCGCCGGGTCGCACAATATGCACAACCGGTTCATCGGCAAGCGCAGTGCCAGCCTGGGTGAATGTGGCGCTGGCGATCAGCGCGCCAGCCAATAAACGCAGCACTACGCGCCAAAACAAATACGCCCCGCAGAAATGCGGGGCGTTTGCCTGGCGCGTACGCGGCGGACAGCCGACCATCTCAGCATTGGTATCGGCTTCCGCGCAGGTTCCTTAACTGTGGCTTAGTACAGCGGCAGCGTGGTGTCCACTTCGCGGGCCCAGGCAAGAATGCCGCCCTTTAAATTCTTCACACGCTTGATTCCAGAGGCGAGCAGCAATTCCACCGCCTTTGCGGAGCGCGCCCCGGAGCGGCAGAGCACCACATGATCCGCGGTGCTGTCCAGCTCGGAAAGGTGCGCTTGCAAGTCCCCCAGCGGAATGAGCTTTGCCTGCTCCAGCCGCACAATTTGCCACTCGTGCGGCTCGCGCACATCGATAATGCGCAGCGGGCGGTTGGCGTCCAGCATGGCCTTCAATTCCTGGACTGTGAGCTCGGGCACACTGCTCGTTGTTGGCAGCGCACCCTGGTCGTGGGCGGGCATGCCGCAGAATTGCTCGTAATCAATCAGGGTGGTCACGGTTGGATGCTGCCCGCAAATTACACAGTCCGGATTCTTTCGCAGCTTCACTTCTTCCATTGTCATCGAAAGTGCGTCGTAAAGCAGCAGGCGCCCAATCAGGGGTTCGCCGATGCCAAGAATAAGTTTGATGGCTTCGCTGGCCTGCAGCGTGCCCACAGTACCGGGCAGTACGCCCAGCACGCCACCCTCCGCGCACGAGGGCACAAGCCCTGGCGGCGGCGGCGCGGGGAACAGGCAGCGGTAGCACGGGCCGTGCTTGGCCCAGAACACGGACACCTGCCCCTCAAAACGAAAAATGCTGCCATATACATTGGGCTTGTCTAAAAGCACGCAGACATCATTTACAAGGTAGCGCGTTGGAAAGTTGTCCGTGCCATCAATCAAAATATCGTAGGCCTGCGCAAGTTGCATGGCGTTGGCGGAGGAGAAGATTTCGTTGTGCGTGATGACTTCGATGTCCGGATTGAGGTCCAGTAGGCGCTGGCGCGCCGACTCCACTTTGAGCACGCCAATTTGCGCCGTGCCATGTATCACTTGGCGCTGCAGATTGTGAGACTCGACCACGTCGTAATCCACCAGCCCGATGCGCCCCACGCCGGCCGCTGCCAGATACAAAGCCACTGGCGAACCCAGCCCGCCCGTGCCAATACACAGCACACTGGCAGCCTTCAGGCGCTGCTGACCTGTAAGCGTTACCTCCGGCATGATTAAATGGCGAGAGTAACGCCGGATCTCTTCATTGCTCAGCACAAGTGTGGCGGGATCCACGGCGCTTGGAATGCGGATCATTTTTCCCTCATTGTGCAATTGGCCGGTTGCGGCTGCTCAGGCTGCCGCTGCGGCATCAAAAACAAATCAGTCCGCAAACGCAGGGCAGGCTGGTTGATCATGGCCGTTCAATTGGCGCGCCCACAAGGTTGCCCCATTCGGTCCACGAGCCGTCGTAGTTGCGCACGCTGGGATAGCCGAGCAGGTAGGTGAGCACAAACCAGGTATGCGAGGAGCGCTCACCGATGCGGCAATACGCCACCACATTTTGGTCCGGCGCCAAATGCTGTTCAACCTCATATATTTGGCGCAGCTCAGAGGCACTCTTGAAAGTACCGTCATCGTTGGCTGCGCGCGCCCACGGAATGCTGCGCGCGCCGGGAATGTGGCCGCCGCGCAGCGCGCCCTCTTGCGGATAGGCTTCCATATGCATCATCTCGCCGGTGTACTCCTTGGGTGAGCGTACATCCACCAGCGGCAGGCTGGCGCGGACATGCTCCATTACCTGGTCGCGGAAGGCGCGAATTTTGTAGTCTGTGCGCGCCTGCGCTTTGTAATCAGAAGCAGGGTAGGCGGGTATCTGTTTGGTCATCTCGCGGCCTTCGTCCACCCATTTCTTGCGGCCGCCGTTCATGATGCGCACCTGTTGGTGGCCGTAAAGCCGAAACACCCAAAGCGCGTAGCAGGCCCACCAGTTGCTTTTGTCGCCGTAGAAGACAACGGTGGTGTCGTTGCCAATGCCGTTGCGGCGGCAGAGTGCCTCGAAGCCCTGCTGATCCAGGTAGTCGCGCCGGATACGGTCGTTGAGGTCATTGACCCAGTCGATCATGATTGATCCGGGCACATGGCCCTGTCCATAGAGCAGCAAGTCCTCGTCGGACTCCACGATGCGTACATTGGAAGTCTGCAGGTTGTCGGCCACCCACTGAGTCGAGACCAATGCGTCGGGTTGTGCGTATTCGTTTGTCATGCGGTGTATTACTCCTTAAATGTTATTGCGGGTTGTAAGAGCGACAGACATCCCGCAGCGATTGAAAAATGTTTTATCTGAAGTGCCGGGACAATATTGTGCCCACAAGCAGGGGCTGGCCAACTGCTTGGCTTCGTGTTGGCTTCTGTTGCCGCCCGCCACCGAAGGCACAATGCGCAGCCGTGCGCCGGCTGGCAGCGGTGTGGCAATGCCCTGCAGGTGGCGCACATCTTCGCTGTCCAGAAAGATATTGACGAAGGAGCGCAGCTCGCCATCAGCGCCGTACAAGTGCTGCTGCAGCTGCGGGTGCTGCGCGGTGAGGTCGCGCATTGCCTCCGCCACCGTGGCGCCGGTGATTGCTACTTCTGTAGCGCCGCCGGTGAACGGCCGCAATGGGGTTGGAATTCGGATGGTTGGCATAGAGGCTCCAGTTGAAAATTGTTACTCGAATGTGCTGCTGTTTGGTCTTGCGGGTGCGGCAGGGCCAATCTCAAGCACAGCCTCATTGAAATCAGACCGGTCTTCGCGCAGCTGCCACGCGCGCGCACTGGCGGGCTCGCCAGCTGTGATGCTCACAATTAAGTACAGGTACCATGGCAGCGCGTGCTGGCAATCGTAATCGGATGGCTGTGGCGCAGAGTCCGGATGCGAGTGAAAAACACCCACAACGTCCAAGCCGAAGGTTGCCGCGTGGTCTTCGCCTTCGAGCATGTCCTCAGCCGTGATGAGGTAACGGTGGTATTGCTCTGCGTGTGCAAACTTGTTGGTGAGGGGCAGCATGCGGCTGGCATCCCAGCTGGCGCCGGCGGCGGTTCCCAGCAGCAGGCCGGCAGCCTCCTTGGGGTAGGCAGCGCACAGGTGCGCAGTAATCTGCCGGTACAACGCGGCTTCGAGCTTTAGGTTCATATGCCTGCCGGCTGCGGCTGCCACATGCGGTCCGACAAGTACTTGTAGCCGCTATCCGCGAAGATGACGACAATGTGGCCAGCTTGCATTGTGGCAGCCAGCTGCAAGGCGGCGACAGTGGCCGCCCCCGCCGATATGCCTACAAACAAACCCTCTTCTTTTGCCAAGCGGCGGGTTGCCAGCAGCGCATCCTCCGTGCGGACGGCAAGCTGCCGGTCTGGCAGCGCCGCATCATAAATTCCCGGCTGGATGGAACTGGCCATGTGCTTCCAACCTTCGATGCCATGGAAAGCTGCGTCCGGCTGCACTGCCACAAGTGCGATGTCTGTGCTGTATTTTTTGAGGTAGCGTCCGGTGCCAATCATGGTGCCGGCAGTGCCGAGGCCGGCAACCAAGTGCGTGATTTGTCCCGCGGTTTGCGCAATGATTTCCGGGCCGGTGGTGTGATAATGCGCGTGCCAGCTGGCAGGGTTGTTGTACTGATCTGCATAGTAGTACAGCTCGGGTTCGGCGGCTGCCAGCTCGCGGGCTTTGAGGATTGCGCCGTCCGAGCCCTCGGCTGCATCGGTCAACACCAAGCTGGCGCCAAGCGCACGCAGCACGGCAATCCGTTCGCGGCTGGCATTTTCCGGCATACAAAGTTTTACGGCGATGCCGCGCGCAGCTGCAAGCGTGGCGTAGGCGATGCCCATGTTGCCCGAGGTGGAGTCCAGCAGCACGCGCCCGCGGCCGAGCTCGCCGGCTTGCAGTGCGGCGCGCAGTACATACAGCGCAGCGCGGTCCTTGATGGAGCCGCTGGGGTTGTTCCACTCGAGCTTGGCAAAGATGCGCACGGCGGCAGGCAGGTGGCGCGTGATGCGCTGCAACTGCAGCAGCGGCGTGTTACCCACCACAGCTTCAAGGCTGGTTTCCGTAAGCTCCGCGAGCACCGGTTTGGTTTTAGTTGTAGTGGCTTGCAGCATCAAGTGTTCCCCGGAAAAATTCAGTTAAACAAAAAAAGAGTGGTGGCCTTTCGGCCGGCATGTCCCGCTGGGAATGCCATCCACTCTTTGCTGCTTGGCCGCGGCGGCCTTGTTACCTAGGTACCGGTCAGCGCAGGGTGGACAACCTCCCAGCGCCGATACACGTGCAGGCTCCCGTTGCCGTATTCATAAGGCGGATTGTATCCGCCGCCGGCAAATTGTCAAGATACTTAACCATGCTGCGGGCGGCTTTGACAATATACTGACGCCCCCATATAGTAACCCGTGCATGCAGATTATGGTGCGGTTGGCTGGAAGTTTGGCAGAGCGTGCGGGTGCACCACGCGTACCTGTGGAGCTGCCTGAGCCGGCCACGGTGGCCG
Source organism: Anaerolineales bacterium (assembly GCA_947503585.1). Taxonomy (GTDB): domain Bacteria; phylum Chloroflexota; class Anaerolineae; order Anaerolineales; family UBA11657; genus BD1. Next base: position 7,445 of record CANNEJ010000053.1, read on the forward strand.
CAATTATCGGCGAGCTGCAGCGCCTGCATCCCCAAATTGCCGCGGTCGCGGCTAGTGCCATCGCTGTGGTTGCGGGGCGGCACGCGAGCCCGGATGATGTTGTAACTGCCAATCAGGAAATTGCGCTATTGCTGCCGGTGGCCGGTGGCAGTCCAAAATTGTTCCGCGTTCTTTAGCAAACCCCAGGAGAAACCATTATGGCCAAGAGTTCTGCCGCTCCATCTAAAGCCAAGTCCAAGGCCCAAGCGCAGCCACTGCCGCGAAAAGCCGCAAGCAACGGGTATGCCGGGCACGAGACTGTTTATGTTGACCAGTACATCAACGGTATTCTGGACCCGGCGCAGCCGATGCTTGGGCCGGTGCGCGACGGCGGCCACATTGTGGCTAATACGGCACCCGGCTGCTGGGGGCCGATGATCACCCCCGCAATTCGCGGCGGGCATGAAGTAACTGTGCCGGTAGCGGTTGCGGGCGCCGAGGTGGGCGATGCGATCGCCATTCGCATTAAGGACATCACGGTTACTTCCCGGGCCACTGCTTCAGGCAATGACACGATGATGAGTGGCCGCTTTTTGGGCGACCCGTATGTGGCCGGCAAATGCCCCCAGTGCAGTGTGCTGTATCCGGAGACGCGCATCGAAGGCATCGGCCAGAAATCCGTGCGCTGCGTAAAGTGCGGCGCGGATTGCACACCATTCACCTTTGCCAACGGCTACACAATTGCGTTTGATGAAGGCCACGGGTTGGGCGTCACAGTCGGGCGCAAAGCTGCCGAAGAAATGGCGCACGATGCCAAGACGTTTGCGGCGATGCCCGAAAACTCCGTCCAGAACTCCATCCTCACATTTGCACCGCATGACCTGGTGGGCGTGGTGGCGCGCGTGCGGCCGTTTATGGGCCAGCTTGGCACAACGCCGGCGGTGCCGCTGCCGGACTCTCACAATGCCGGCGACTTCGGATCATTTTTGATTGGGGCGCCGCACGAGTATGCCGTCACGGCGAAGCAACTTGAGCAGCGTACTGACGGCCATCTGGACATTGATGCCGTGCGCAAGGGCGCGATCTTGATTTGTCCGGTAAAGGTGCCGGGCGGCGGTGTGTATCT